>NZ_JASTTJ010000036.1:0-57663 GCF_032248645.1 Streptomyces zaehneri | reverse complement strand
CCGCCCCCCCCCCCCCCCCCCACGTCCGCTCCGTACCGGAGAGGGACTCGTGTCACGCCGTCAGCGCTGCAGTGTGAGCAGACCCGGACGGTAGGGCAGGAGACCGTAGTCGCCGCCGGAGCTGGGGCTGCGGCCCTGGTAGAGCAACTGCAGATTGCAGGGATCGACGGTCATGGTCTGATCGGCGCTGGTGCGGATCAGTTCGCCGTGGCTGATGTCGTTGGTCCAGGTGGCGCCACTGTTGGCCTTGCCGGCGAAGGGACTGCTCTCGGTCGCGGCCTGGGGTGTCCATGAGCCGTTCAGACTGGTGGCCGTGAACGAGCGGAAGTAGCGGCCCTGCGAGCCGATCGCTTCGACGATCATGAGGTAGCGGTTCTGGCCCTCCAGCTTGTAGACCTGGGGGGCTTCGAACAGGTTGTTCGTCGTATCGCTCATGATCACTGTGGAGGTCGTGCCGAAGCTGCCTGGGAAGTTCCCGATCGGCATACTGGCCCGGTAGATATTGCCGTTGTCACCGGCGAAGAACAGGTACATGTTCGTTCCGTCACCGATGAGCGTCTGGTCGATGGGTCCTGTTCCGGAGCCGGCGATGCTCCCGGAGAAGAGCACCTGCTGGGACGACCAGCCATTCGGGTTGGTGGGGTCGCTCGACGTCCGGTAGGAGAAGGCGGTCCCGCCCCACTGGTAGGCGAGCACCCAGATGTTCTTCGGCGCGAAGTAGAAGAGCGTGGGCGCGACGGTGGAAGCCGACATCGTGTTCTGGCCGGCCGAGGCCATCTCCGACCAATTGGTGAACAGGCCGAAGTTCATCGAACCCCAACTCGTCCCCGTGTCGTGCGTCGTCGCATAGACGAGTTGCCTGCCGTTGTAGGGGACGACGGTGAAGTCCTTGAGCGAAACCCACCCCTGCTTGGGCTGCGCCAGCGCGCCCGTCGATGTCCAGCGGTATGCCGACGGAAGATCGCACGGGCCGGAGGTGTCGCCGCCGGCCTTGACGAGCCGCCACTGCTGGTTGGTGCCGCCCCAGTCGTCGTACTGGACGACGTTCGCGCTGTCGGCGGTGGAGGCGCCTTGCACTTCGAGAGCCTTGTTGCTGTGGCGCGAGATGAGCCTCACGTAGCCGTCGGAGCTGTCGGCCAGCCGCCACTGCTGGTTGGTGGCGTTCAGGTCGGCCCACTGGACGATCGAGCCGCCGTTCGCGGTGGACCAGTTGTGGACGTCGAGCACCTTGCCCGAGTGGCGCGACTTGATGCGGTAGTAGCCGCCCCCGGAATCGACGAACTGCCACTGCTGCTGGGCCTGGTCGTTCCTGGTCCACTGGGTGATGCGGGCGCCGTCGTTCGTCGCCAGGTTGTAGACGTCGAGGGCCTTGCCGCTGTTGCGGTTGACCAGCACATACGAGGCGTCGGGGTCCACGGTCGCCGCGCCGGCGGGCTGGGCGCCGAGGAAGGTCGCCACGAGCAGCAAGGGCGCGAGGACGGCGAGTAAGCGTCTCAGCCGGACCGGGGACGAGGGGCGAAACCACATCAGAGGGCCTCCTTCGGGAGCGGGGGTGAGGTGACCCCGATGAACCGCGGAGCGGACGTGCCGGGGGCAGGGGTAATCTCGAATGTTTCGAAGAATTCCCGGATGCTTCGACGCCACAAGCTAGGAATGCGGCGCCCTCTGGTCAAGGGCTGGCGCCGATCTGTCCACAAACAGCGCCTCCCTTTGGGCCTGCCGAGCTGTCGCGCCTACCGGAAGCAGTCCGGAGTTCGCGGATACGGATCGCCGGCCCGAGGTGTCCGCGGGGAGCAGGGATGCCGTGCGAGCAGCGTCCGCGCGCTCATCCCGGCCCGTCCCTACGGGAATCCCCGACGGTGGCGCCGAGGTTTCGTCTTCCGGCTCGCCGGGTTTCCGGAAGTTTCGGGCCAGGAACCGAAACTTCTTCTGCGAGGAGTATTGACGATTCATCGTCAACACCTCAATCATCCCTGTCTGAGAAACCGGCCACAGTTCGATATGCCGAACCGCGTTGCCCCAGGGCCATCTGCGCTGTCGGGTTCCGGCCCGCCCCGTCCGTCTGCCGAGTGGGAGCGGTCGACGCATTCCCCTGCGCTTCAGTCCTTCCGTGATCTCTACCTTGGAGGCACATTCATGGGCTCGTATGCCCTTCCCGGAGCCGATATCCGCCGGAAGATCCGCGGCCTGCTGTTGGCGCTGCTCGTCGGCGCCCTCGGTACGGTCGCCGCACTGGTCGCGCCGCCGACCGCACACGCCGCCGAGAACACGCTCGGTGCCGCGGCCGCGCAGAGCGGCCGCTACTTCGGCACCGCCATCGCCTCGGGCAGGCTGGGCGACTCGGCGTACACGACGATCGCGGGCCGTGAGTTCAACTCGGTGACGGCCGAGAACGAGATGAAGATCGACGCCACCGAACCGCAGCGGGGCCAGTTCAACTTCACCGCCGGTGACCGCGTCTACAACTGGGCGGCGCAGAACGGCAAGCAGGTGCGCGGCCACACCCTGGCCTGGCACTCCCAGCAGCCCGGCTGGATGCAGAGCCTCAGCGGCAGCACCCTGCGCCAGGCGATGATCGACCACATCAACGGCGTGATGGCCCACTACAGGGGCAAGATCGTCCAGTGGGACGTGGTGAACGAGGCGTTCGCCGACGGCAGTTCGGGAGCCCGGCGCGACTCCAACCTGCAGCGCACCGGCAACGACTGGATCGAGGTCGCCTTCCGCACCGCGCGCGCCGCCGACCCGGCCGCCAAGCTCTGCTACAACGACTACAACGTCGAGAACTGGACCTGGGCCAAAACCCAGGCCGTGTACGCCATGGTCCGGGACTTCAAGCAGCGCGGCGTGCCGATCGACTGCGTCGGCTTCCAGTCGCACTTCAACAGCGGCAGCCCCTACAACAGCAACTTCCGCACCACCCTGCAGAACTTCGCCGCCCTCGGCGTCGACGTGGCCATCACCGAACTCGACATCCAGGGCGCCCCGGCCACGACCTACGCCAACGTGACCAACGACTGCCTGGCCGTGACGCGCTGCCTCGGCATCACCGTCTGGGGTGTGCGCGACACCGACTCCTGGCGGTCGCAGGACACGCCGCTGCTGTTCAACGGCGACGGCAGCAAGAAGCCCGCCTACACGGCCGTCCTCAACGCACTCAACGGCGGCACCACCACGCCCCCTTCGGATTCCGGACAGATCAAGGGCGTCGGGTCGGGCCGCTGCCTGGACGTGCCCGGCGGCAGCACCACCGACGGCACCCAGCTCCAACTGTGGGACTGCAACAACGCCACCAACCAGCAGTGGACGTACACCGCCGCCGGTGAGCTCAGGGTCTACGGCAACAAGTGCCTGGACGCCGGCGGCACCGGCAACGGCACCAAGGTCCAGATCTACAGCTGCTGGGGCGCCGACAACCAGAAGTGGCGCCTCAACTCCGACGGATCCATCGTCGGCGTCCAGTCCGGCCTCTGCCTCGACGCCGTCTCGGGCGGTACCGCGGGCGGCACCCTGATCCAGCTCTACTCCTGCTCGAACGGCAGCAACCAACGCTGGACCCGCACCTGATGGGACCCGCCGCGAACGAAGGGGTGAATCGATGAAGACCCACGGTGCGGCTTCCCCCGTCCCTTTACGAAGGCATCGCTGGTGGTCCCGGGTCGCCGCCGTGGTGGCGGCCACCCTCGCGATCGGCATGCTCGCCGTGGTGCATCCGAAGCCCGCCGAGGCGGCGACGGTGGACACCCACGCCTGGTATGTCCTGGTCAATCGCAACAGCGGCAAGGCGCTGGACGTCTCTGGCGCGTCCACCGCCGACGGCGCGCGCGTCGCCCAGTGGACGCGCAGCGACGGAGCCAACCAGCAGTGGCAGTTCGTGGACTCCGGCGACGGCTTCTACCGCCTCAAGGCCCGGCATTCGGACAGGGTTCTCGACGTGGCCGGCGCCTCGACCGCGGACGGTGCCTCGATCCAGCAGTGGGCCGACCACAACGGGGCCAACCAGCAGTTCCGCCTGGCCGACTCCGACTCGGGCCACGTCCGGCTGATCAACCGCACCAGCGGCAAGGCGGTGGAGGTGCAGGGCGCCTCCACCGCCGACGGCGGCAACGTCGTCCAGTACACCGACTGGGGCGGCGCCAACCAGCAATGGCAGATGATCAAGCTGTCGTCCGGTGGGGGCGGCGGTGGCGGATGCGGCAGCGCCCCGGCTCTGGCGAGCGGTACGCACACGATGCAGAGCGGCGGCAAGAGCCGCAGCTTCATCCTCAGGGTTCCCGCCGACTACGACAACAGCCACCCCTACCGGCTCATCTTCGCGTTCCACTGGCGGGGCGGAACCGCCGGCGACGTCGCCTCGGGCGGCACGAGCGGCAGCGCCTGGGCCTACTACGGCCAACAGGAACAGTCGGACAACGGCGCGATCCTCGTCGCCCCCCAGGGCCTCGGCAACGGCTGGGCCAATTCGGGCGGTGAGGACGTCACCTTCGTCGACGACATGATCCGGCTGATCGAGGGCGGCCTCTGTGTCAACCCGGCACAGCGTTTCGCCACGGGATTCAGCTGGGGCGGCGGAATGAGCTACGCACTCGCATGCAGCCGGGCGAACGTCTTCAGGGCCGTCGCGGTCATGTCCGGCGCTGAGATCAGCGGGTGCGGCGGCGGTACCCAGCCCATCGCCTACTTCGGAATCCACGGCGTCAGCGACTCCGTCCTCAACATCGCGCAAGGACGATCCCTGCGCGACAGATTCGTCGGCAACAACGGCTGCACCCCTCAGAGCCCGCGCGAGCCCGCGTCGGGCAGCCGAACGCACATCACCACCGTCTACTCGGGCTGCCGTGCCGGATACCCCGTCCAATGGGCCGCGTTCGACGGAGACCACATACCCGGTCCGGTCGACGGGTCCGCCGGCGAAAGCGGCGTCGCCACCTGGACCAAAGCTGAGATCTGGAGGTTCTTCGCACAGTTCCGGTGACACGCCCGCACCACGCAGTGGAGCCAGGACGATCCCTGGCTCCACTGCGTCGACGGCTCGGCAGTGCGGCGCATCGGCTCGGTACAGTCCTGGATGAGGGGTTGTCCGGGCCGGTTCTCGCCCCTGACCCGTATCGGAACCGCGCCCTGTCGATCCGGGTCAGTAGCCGTAGATCATCTTGTAGGCGACCTCGGGGAGGAACTGTCCGGCCGAGGAGCCGCTTCCGACTCCGCAGTTGCCGTCGGACTCACCCGGGACCTTGATCCACAGGAGCATCTCGGCGCCTCCCCCCAGGCGGGTGGGAGTGCCGATACGGCGGCCTGAAGGGTTGCACCACTGGCCGTTCGAGCCGTTGCCGTTACGGCTGGTGTCCACGACGAACGGCTTGGTGTAGCCGTACCGGGCGTTGAGTTCACTGTTGACGGCGTTGCCGTACGCGGTGTTCTCGGCCGTGGTCAGGTAGTTGGAGACGTTGAGCGAGAAGCCGTGGGCCTGTCGGAGGCCGGCTTCGTGCAGGCGCCGGGCCATGGTCGCCGCGCTCTCCCAGGCCGGGTTGCCCGAGTCGAGGTAGACCCAGGTGTGCGGTGCCTGGCGGTTGAACTCGGCGAGCGCGCCGGTGAGCATGGCCTCGCGTTCGTCGATCTGGGCCTGGTTCATGCAGCCGTAGTCCCCGAGGGAGTCCGGTTCGAGGACGACGACGGCCGGGCGGTTCCCGATCCCGCCCGCGAACTGGGCGATCCAGTTCGTGTAGGCGGACGGCGAGGAGGCTCCGCCCGCGGAGTGCCCTCCGCAGTAGTCGCGGTTGTAGATGTTGTAGGCGACGAGTACGGGCAGCCTGTCCCGGGCGTCGGCGGCGCCCACGTACGCGCCGGTGGCGGTGCCGATGGTGCCGCTCCAGGAGCCGAACCAGCGGGCCGTCGGGGTGTTGGCGATGGAGGCGTTGATCGCGGGCGCCCGGCCGTCGCCGGGGTTGGCGGCTGCCCACCGCCTCGCGCTGGAGTCGGGGTCGACGTAGAACCCGTTGGTCATGGTCGTCGGGTCCGCCGCCTGCGCGGACGGGGCGGCGGCGAGCGTGAGCGGCAGCGAGGAGAGCGCTGCTACCAGGGCGAGCAGTTTACGGCGCACGACGGTACCTCGGTTCTCTGACGGGGATGCGTCCGATGGTCGGTGGTGGGGAGCGCTTCCTCGGGAGCGCTCCCCACGGATCGGTCGGTCAGCAGGTCGAGTTGGTCTGGGTCAGGAGGCCGAGCCGCCACGGGAGGAGGTTGTAGTCGCCGCCCGCGCCGGGATTCAGGCCCTGGTAGAGGTACTGGAGCCGGCAGGCCGGAATGGTGAGTGTCTGGTCATAGCCCGCGCGGATCATCTCGCCGTGGCTGACGTCCCGGGTCCAGGCGCCCGCGGGGAAGCTGACGTTGTTGGCCCGGGCGAAGGGATTGCTCTCCGATGCGGCGAGCTGCGTCCAGGAGCCGGCGGGACTGGCGGCGGTCCAGGAACGGAAGTAGCGCCGCCCGTCGGAACCGATGGCCTCGACGAGGAGCAGATACTGGTTGCTGCCCTGCACCTTGTACACGTTGCTCGCTTCGAACAACGCGTTCTTCGAGTCCTGCAGTGCGATGACCGTGTTCGTGAAGCCGTTCGGGAACTGGCCCACGGTCGTCTGCGAGCGGTACAGGTGTCCGTTGTCGTCGGAGGAGAACAGGTAGCAGTTGGCGCTGTCGCAGATCACCCACATGTCGACCCAGTAGCCGTTGCCGATGTTCTGCCGGATGATGTCCGGCATCGACGAGTAGAAGTTGCGCGGGGCACTCCACCCGTTGGGGTTGCTGATGTCGGGGTTGGTGGAGTACGAGGCGTTGCCGGTCTGGTAGACGAGGTACCACAGGCGCTGCGGCGCGTTGTAGAACACCTGCGGCGCGGCGCGGTAACCGGCGCCGATGGCGGTGCGGTCGAGGTAGTGGTGGGTGGCCGAGCCGGCCTGGGACCAGTCGCTGAAGTTCAGGTAGACCAGGTTGTAGCCGGAGGAGCTCGCGGTGCTGGCGAACACGTGGTACTTGCCGTTGTAGTAGACGACCGTCGGGTCCTTGATGCCGGCGATGTTGTGGGTCGAGTCGGACTTCGGCGCGATCAGCTGGCCGCTGGAGCTCCACGAGTAACTGCCGGGCAGGGCGCGCGCGTCGGGGGTGCTGCGCGTGGTGGCGGGCGTGCCGCCCAGCGTGGTCAGCGCCGCGTTGTACGCCGACTTCTTGTTGCCGTTGCGGTCGAACAGCAGCGGGTTCTCGCTGCTGCGCCAGGAGTCGCTGTCGCGGATGCCCCAGACCGTGATGCCGGTGCAGCGTGCGACGTTCATGCAGGACCTGACCGTGTTCGTGTACGCGGTCGGTGACGCCTGCGCGATGTCCAGTTCGGTGATCTGGACGTCCACGCCGAGGGCGGCGAAGCTCGACAGCGTCGTCTGGAAGCTGCCGGGGGGACCGCCGGCGCCGAAGTGGGCCTGGAGGCCGACGCAGTCGATGGGCACGCCGCGTGCCTTGAAGTCGCGCACCATGCGGTAGACGCCCTGGGTCTTGGCGGCGTTCCAGTCCTCGATGTTGTAGTCGTTGTAGCAGAGTTTGGCCGCCGGGTCGGCCGTGCGGGCCGTGCGGAACGCCTGCTCCAGGAAGCCGTCGCCCAGCACGTCCCGGAAGACCGAGCTGCGGAGCTGGCCACTGGAGCCGTCGGCGAAGGCCTCGTTGACCACGTCCCAGGAGTGCATACGGCCCTTGTAGTGGTTCATCACGGTGGTGATGTGGTTGTTCATCACGCCGCGCAGGGTGCCCGCGTCCCTGATCGAGCCGACCCAGCCGGGCAGTTGGGAGTGCCACACCAGGGTGTGGCCACGCATGCGCTGACCGTGGGACGTCGCGCGGTTGACGATCTGGTCGCCGGGGCCGAAGTTGAACGAGCCGCGGGACGGCTCGATCGTGTCCCACTTCATCTCGTTCTCGGGCGTGACCGAGTTGAACTCACGGTCCAGGATGCCGGTGTACGTTCCGTCGCCGAGCCGGCCAGCGGCCACGGCGGTGCCGAAGTAGCGTCCGGACTGGGCCGCCTGGGCGCCCAGGGTGGAGGCCCGAACGGTGTCGGGCGCTTCGGGCACGCCGGTCGCGGTCCCGGGTGTCGCCAGGACGGTCGCGGCCAGCAGGCCCAGGACCGAGGCTCGGCGACAGCCGAGCCGTTTCAGCGGGTTCATGGTTCTCCTCTTGGGGCGGGTGGGGGGTTGCGTGGTGCGATCGGTGGAACTGTTCAGGGCGTGGTCAGCTCGAACCGTGTGAAGCGGACCGCGCCGCCGAGTGCCTGGGTGGCGTGGTTGAAGAGGGCGAATCGGTAGCCCATGAAGAACCGCCAGTCGTTGCCCAGGGAGAAGGCCGGGCCGAGGCGGGTGAAGGTGGTGCCGTCGGTGCTGTAGGAGAAGGTGCCGAGGCGTCCGGTGCCGGGACGGATGTCCGCGCTCGCGCGCAGCCAGACCCGGCTGCCCGGGACGGCCGCGCTCGCGACCTCGGTGCCGGTGCCGGTGGTCTTCCAACTGGTGTCCATGGTCAGCCCGTTGACCATGGACACCCGCGTCCCGGCGCCGTCGCGTTTGACGCCGATCCATGCGGAGGAGTCCCGCAGCAGCGCGAGTCCGGCCCGGTCGCCGCCCCGCATCTCGGTGTGGTCGAGCTGGACCGTGGCGGTGGAGGTGGGGCCTTGGATGCGGTGCGTGAGGGTGTTGCGGGCCCAGTAGAGGTCTTCGGTGACGGTCGCGGTCCGCAGGGTCAGGCCGTTGTTCACCGACCATCTGGTGTTGTCCGGGTTGTGGTTCCACTCCCATCTGGGCTTGAGGGCTGTGCCGTCGAAGGTGTCGACGCCTGTCATGGGGGTGACCTGGCGGGGCGGAGGGGGCACGGTCGGGCCGGGGTACGAGGTGCCCCATGCGCCGTTGACGAGCTGCACGACCGGCCAGCCGTCCGGGGTCCAGGTGACCGGCGCCAGGGCGGGCATCCGGCCACCGGGGTACGCGTCGACGAAGGCCAGGTAGTACCAGGCGCCGCTCTGCGTCTGCACCAGCCCGCCCTGGTGCGGGACTCCGCCGCCGGCGATCGGTCCGGGCAGGTCGAGGAGGACCTGCCGCATCGTGTAGGGACCGAAGGGGCCGCTCGACGATTTCAGGATGTACTGGCCGTTCGCGGGGCGGGTCAGGAAGATGTAGTACTGCCCGTTGATCTTGTAGAAGCGGGAGCCCTCGAGGGTGCCGACGCTCGACGGAGCGGTGAACACCTGCTGCGTGCGGACCTGGTCGCGGCCGTCGGGCGAGAGCTGGGCCACGCTGATGGTGGTGTTCCCGTACGCCACGTACAGGGTGTCGTCACTGTCGACGAGCAGCCCCGCGTCGTAGTAGGGCGTGCTGATCGTCGTGAGTCGGTTCCACGGCCCCTCGGCGGCGGCCGCCGTGTAGACGTACGTCCTGGCGAAGTCGATCTGGCCGAGCCAGTAGAACGTCCTGTTGCTCGGCCGGTAGGCCAGCGACGACGCCCAGATGCCCCGGACATAGCCTCGGGCACCGTTGAGGTCGTATTTGGCGCCGAAGTCGAGCACGGGCACCGAGTGACCGGCGATCTCCCAGTTGACCAGGTCGTACGACCGCAGGACGGGCGCGCCCGGCGCGTAGTGCATGGTCGAGGCCGAGGCGTAGAAGGTGTCGCCGACGCGGATGACGTCGATGTCCGCGAAGTCCTGCCAGATCACCGGGTTCGTGAATGCTGCCGCGGTCGCGAGGGCCGGCCCCTGGGCGGAGGCGGTGCCGTGGGCCGCTGTCGGAGGAAGCAGGGCCCCGGCGGCCAGGCCGGTGGTGGTGGTCAGCGCGCGGCGACGGGACAGGATGTGATGAGTCCATGACATCTGCACGGGTGGCGTTCTCCTTCTGTGGCCCAGCCGTCGGGGGCTGGAGTGGCCCGGAGGTGCCCTGCTGGTTCACGCAGGCGACTGCTCTGCATACGAAATCTCGAACAAGGATCGGCTTGTCGAGCATTCTGGATGATAGGAGGCCGGGGAATCCCGTCAATACCTCGCGCATGAATCGTTGGAATCTTCGAAACATTCGAAGCTGTTGGTTCGGTGTTACCGCAGGCCAATTGCGACGATGATGCAGATGAGCCACCTTCGGCGCGTCTGAATGGCCGGATCGTGGAGGTGGTTCGACGATGGGGTTGACATGTTCGATCGCCTCCCTAGTATCCGTGGGGCCTTCAGTTTCCGAATGGCCAACGAAATTTCGAACCCGTATTCTCTTCGTCGTGTGTCATGGGCGTGACATCGATCTTTCTTGTCGCCCGCTCAGCGCCCTTCCGGGAAGGGGAGCACTTGGTGCCCGGACGATCAGGCGGACGACTGCGCCACCTCCTCGCGGCGGCCGCGTCGACCGTTGCAGACCCACGGACTTTCCGACGGCGGGCTGTCCCGGCCACGTTGTTGGTTAGGGTGACAAGAAGAGACTGATTGTCGGTCCAGCCGTGCGCGGCCCCGTACATCCGACGATCCGGCCGAGTCGGCGGGCGGCAGCGGGCAGTGCTCGGGGACGGGGCGTCGCGGTAGCGGCGGGTGACACGGGGTCCGCCCCGACGGGAGGGCGCGGTGCATCGCATCTGCCGGATGGACGGCGACGGCGTGCGGCGGGCGGTGCACGCCGTCGGCGGCTCGGGCGGTGGTGGCCGCGACGAGGGCCTGGAGCAGGGGGAACAGGAAGCCGCCGCAGGTCGACCGGACGCGGTGGCCGGGTGACCGGCCGTCCGGCGCCCGCGGTGCTGCCCTCATCGCTGCGCGGGCCGCTCGGGCTGACCGGGGCCCTCGCCGCGCTGGTGGTCGTCGCGCTCGGGGTCCGGTACGCCGGTCACAGCGAGCCCGGCAGGGTGGACAGGTGGATCGTCCGGCCGACGGCGGACAGTGTGCGACCACCGTGGCGGCACGTCGCTCTGGCCATGGACTTCCTGGGAGAACCCGCCGGAGCGGCGATGCTGGTCGTGGCCGCCGTGACGGGCTGTCTGCTGCTTCGGCGTCCTCGCGCGGCGGCGCTCGTCGTCGCCGGCGCCGGCATGGCCGTGGTGACGGCGACGCTGCTCAAGTCCCTGGTGGGACGCACCATCCACGGCGACGGCAACCTGTCCTACCCGAGCGGGCACACCGCCTTCCTCACCGCGCTCGCCCTCGTGGCGGCGCTGCTCACGACCGGCCGGCTCGGCCTCGGCAGGACGGCCGGCACGGTGCTCGTGCTCGCCGCGGCGCTGGTCGCCGGCGCCGCCATGGGCTGGGCGCAGGTCGCCCTGGGCGCGCACTACCCGACCGACGTCCTCGGTGGCTGGTGCACCGCGCTTGCGGTGGTGCCGGCGACCGCGTGGCTGGTCGACCGGACGGCCGACCGGCTGAGCGACGGGCCGGCCGACCGGCAGGTCGATCGGATGGCCGACGCCGGTCGGCGGGAGCGTCGCTGACGTCACATCACGTCACGTCACGCCAAGCGGCGGAACACGGGTTTCACCGGACGTCCGGCCAGCCAGGGAGTGGGGTCGGCGGCGTCCAGCGCCTTCCGGTACACCGCGCATGCCTGGGCGACCACGTCGACGGTGTGATCGATGTCGGCGTCGTCGAGCGCGCTGCTCACCACGAACGACGGGGCCAGCACCCCGCCCGCGAGGAGCCGGCGCAGGAACAGGGTGCGGTACTGCTGCGACGGCTGCCCGTGCTCGTCGAGGGTCGCGAAGACCAGGTTGCTCGGCCGGCCCCGGAGGACGATGTGGTCGCCGACTCCCATGCCGGCCGCCGCGGCGCGGACACCGGCGGCCAGCCGCTCTCCGAGGGAGTGCAGCCGTGCGGTGACGCCCTCCTCGACATAGGTGGTCTGCACGGCCATCGCGGCTGCCAGGGAGTGCGTTTCGGCACCGTGCGTGGTGGACAGCAGGAACACCCGGTCGCCGCGGTGGCGCAGTCCGCCCAGCTCCATCAGGTCGCGGCGCCCGGCCAGCGCGGAGACGGCGAATCCGTTGCCCAGCGCCTTGCCGAACGTGGAGAGGTCGGGGACGACGCCGTACAGGCCCTGGGCGCCGGCCTCGGACCAGCGGAAGCCGGTGATCATCTCATCGAAGATCAGTACGCAGCCGTGCCGGTCGGCCAGCGCGCGCAGGCCGGCGAGGTACCCGGGCGGCGGCTCGGTGTGGGTGGCCGGTTCGAGGATCAGACAGGCGACCTCGTCCTGGTAACGGGTGAGCAGTGCCTCCGTGGCGGCCAGGTCCCCGTAAGGGAACGCCACGGTGAGCTCGTTGGTCGACGCCGGAATGCCGGCCGACATCGGCGTCGTGCCGATGAACCAGTCGTCGACGGAGAAGAACGGATGGTCGGCGCAGAGGGCCACCCGCTGACGCCCGGTGGCGGCGCGGGCGAGGCGCACCGCGGCGGTGGTGGCGTCGGAGCCGTTCTTCGCGAACTTGACCATCTCGGCGGTCGGCACCGTGGCCAGGAAGCGCTCCGCGGCTTCGACCTCCATGATGGACGGCCGGACGAAGTTGCTGCCGCGGTCGAGTTCGCGTCGCACCGCCTCGACGACGCGCGGGTGGGCGTGGCCGAGGCTGACCGACCGCAGGCCGGAGCCGTACTCGATGTAGCGGTTGCCGTCGATGTCCCACACGTGGGCGCCTCGGCCGTGGCTGATGACCGGGGCCAGGTTCTCGGGGTACTGGTCGTCGCCCTTGGCGTAGGTGTGCGCGCCCCCGGGGATCAGGGCGTGCAGCCGCTCGTTCGCCGTCCGCGACCGGGGCAGGAGGAGCTCTGCGGTGTGTTGGGTGTCCACGCCGACCTCATCTTTCTTTACGTTTCTCTGTGCTTCAGGACCTCGGCGAGGCTCGGCGCCTCCCGGTCCCGTTGGGACATCGAGGTGACCGGCAGCGGCCAGGGGATGGCGAGCTCCGGGTCGTCGAAGGCGATCGTCACGTCCTCGGCCGGATCGTGCGGGCGGTCGATCCGGTACGAGGTGTCGGTGGTCCCGGTCAGCGCCTGGAAGCCGTGCGCGCACCCCGCCGGGATGTACAGGGTCACCTGCGTATCGCCGGACAGCTCGAAGAATGCCCGGTTGCGGTACGTCGGCGAGTCCGGCCGCAGGTCCACGACGACGTCGAAGATCCTCCCGTACGAGCACCGCACCAGCTTGGCCTCGCCGTCGCCGGAGCGCAGGTGCAGACCGCGCAGCACGCCCCGGACCGACCGGGACAGACTGTCCTGGACGAAGGCGTCCGGGTCGAGCCCCACCGAGCGCACCACGTCGGCGTCGAACGTGCGGCAGAAGAAGCCGCGTTCGTCGGCGTACGGCGTCGGCTCGAAGAGGTACGCGCCGGTGATCTCCGGGACTTCGGTCGCCTTCATGACGCCTTCCGTAAGGTGGGGGAGTGGTCGGCCGCAGGGAACAGGGCCGCGGTCAAGGAGTCGAAATGGCGCTCGAGTTGCCGGGAGACGGCCAGGTTCCGCTCGGTGAGGGTTTGCCGCAGCTCGGCCGAACGCTTCTCCAGCGCACGGAACTGCTCGAGCAGCCGGTCGGCGTCGACCTCGCGCGCCGGGTGGCGGTACGCGCCGAGGCCCATCTCCGCCATGAGCGCTTCGCTCTTCGCCGCATAGCACAGAGCGAGCACCGGCGTACCGGTCTTCAGCGCGCAGATCAGGTTGTGGTAGCGGATCGCCACCACGGCGTCGGCGGCCGCCATCTCCCTCATCAGGTCGGCCAGTGAGGCCGGCTCGGCAGCGGTGACCAGCGGCGAGTCCACCGCGTCGAGGATCGCGGCGACCACCGTCGCGTCGCACTCGTCACCGGTGAGCAGCCGGACAGCCCTGCCCTCCTCGACCAGCGTGCGGACGAACCGGATCGTCCCGTCGAGGTAGCGCCGGTGGATCTCATCGGCGCGGGCCCGGTCGTCGTTGCCGCCGTGGAAGTCCATGACGCCGACGCAGACCGGACCCGGCGGGTCCGACGGGTCCGAGGGCGCGCCCGCCCTCGGCGTCGGCAGGGCGAACGCGAGGTCCGGGTGGACCCCGTCGCGCGCGGTGTCCACGCCCATCGCCCGCATCGCGTCGCGGGACTGCGCGTCCCGGTACGACCGGTATGCGGCCAGCCGCGCCGACCAGCGCACCAGGGCCCGGGTCGGCCGGTCGCCGATCGTCGCGGCGCCGACGCCGACCAGCGCCACCCGGGTGCGCAGCAGCCGGCCACTCGCGCAGAGCAGGAACAGCGAGTACGGGAAGCCCCACGGCCGCAGCGGCAGCGTGGCCTCCAGGACGCCCATGCCCGGGACGATCACCACGTCGTGGCGACGCACCCAGGCGGCGGTGCGGACGACGTCGACGAGTTTGCCCAGACCCTTCCCCGCGATCGCGCCCGCACGCGACGCGGTCCGGTACTCGCCGCGGTACCAGTGCAGCCGCGTCGCGGGGATCCCGAACCGGGTCGTCACGGCCTCGGGTCCGCCGCACAGCGCGTCCACGACCGCCTCCGGGTGTTCGGCGCGGAGGTACCCGAGCACGGCTTCGAGCGATCCGTCGTTGCCGAGGTTGCCGGAGCCGAGCAGACCGAACACCCCCACGCGTACCCGAGCCCCGTCCCCGGATGTCATGCCTGCCTCCCTTCACGTCCTGCGACGAGGGCGTCGACGGAGACCGTGAGCAGGGCCGGATCGACCGGGGCGCGGTCCTCGATCCGCTCGCCGGCGCCCGGCCGGACCCGACTGGTCATCCACGCGGCCAGGTGGCGGTAGCACGCGCGCCGGTCGGCCGGGGACAACGGCGCCCGGCGGATCGCCGAGGCGAAGCCCCAGACGTACTCGGCGAGCAGCCGGGGCGTCGGGTGCAGCGGGCCCGCCCGACGCGGGTCCAGGTTGACGCACCGGGAGCGCTTGGAAGGGTTCGCCCGCTCGGCGCGGGTGGGGTGGTCACGGCGGAAGTACAGCAACTCCGGGACCTGGTGGAAGGGCCCGTGCAGGGTGATCTCGGCGACGTACGTGCGGTCCGCGTGGTGGTAGCTGTCCATCGGCTTCACCCGGCGCAGCACGTCGGCCCGCATCACCCCGTAGAAGTCGTCGCCGCCCGGCTCGAACAGCAGACTGCGGAAGCGCTCCGGCGCGTGCGGAGAGTCGGTGGCGAGCCCGTACTCGTAGGGGACCTTCACCTGGCCGTCGCCGTCGATGACCGCCTGGCCGCTGTGCGCGAGGATCATGTCCGGCCGCTCGTCCAGCGCCTCCACACAGCGCCGCAGCAGGTCCCGGCCGTACAGGTCGTCGTGCGAGGCCCACTTGAACAGTTCGCCGCGGGACTCGGCCAGCACA
Source organism: Streptomyces zaehneri (assembly GCF_032248645.1). Classification (NCBI taxonomy): domain Bacteria; kingdom Bacillati; phylum Actinomycetota; class Actinomycetes; order Kitasatosporales; family Streptomycetaceae; genus Streptomyces; species Streptomyces zaehneri. The sequence goes on along the minus strand of NZ_JASTTJ010000036.1, from coordinate 42,318 downwards.
TGGTTGTGGTTCGGCGTGGCGCCGATGTTCCGGGGCAGCCGGAGGTACCGGATGCGCGAGTCCCGCGCGGCGTACTTGCGGCAGATCTCCTGCGTCCCGTCGGTCGAGGCGTTGTCGGAGACGACCAGCTCGAAGTCCTCGTAGGTCTGGCCGAGCAGGGCGTCGAGCGACTCGGCCAGGTACTCCTCGCCGTTGTACACGGGCAGGCCGATGCTCAGCCTGGGTCGGTCGGTCATGAGGTCCTCACTTCGGGGATGGGATGGCGGTGGCGCTCGCGCAGGGCGGACCGCAGCTGGAGCCACCACACGGCCGAGGCGCTGACCGTCGCGGCGGCGACGCCCCAGGCCGAGCCGACCGTGCCGGCGGCGGCGGCCCCGCCGAGCCCGCCGCCGACATAGCAGGCGGAGGCGAACAGCTGGCAGCGCAGGCTGCGCCGGGCCGCGCCGAGCGCGCGCAGCCCGGCCGCCGCGCCGGTGCCGAGGCCCGCGCCCGCGACGCCGAGGGTGATCGGCACGATGAGCTCCGAGGCGGAGGTCCAGACACCGCCTAGCACCAGCTCGCCGAGCCGGCCGGGCATCAGCAGCAGCGCCCCGCCCCAGAGCAGCGCGCCGGCCGCCTGCCCCCCGCCGAGGAGGAGGCAGAACCTGCCCAGTTGATGCGGGGCCTGCCGCAGCACCCGTGCCGCCTCCGGCACGGTGACCAGCGAAAGCCCCATGAGCACCGCCAGGAACGGGCCGAGCAGGAGCTCGGCGCCCCGCACCGCACCCACCGCGCCGACCCCGACGATCGCGCCGAGCCCGTACGCCCGCAGCTGGCTCGCGCCACTGAGGCTGACGTTCTCGACCAGGTACCGGTAGCCCAGATCGCGCTGTTCGCGCAGCCACCCGCGTGCCTCGGTGGTCCGGGGCCGGATGCCGGACTGGAGGTAGCCGTACCCCGCCGCCACCGTGGCGGACGCGCCCCAGGCGAGCACGAAGGCCGCCACGCTGCCCACCCGGGCCGCCACCACCAGGGCCGGGACGAGCGCGACACCCCATACGACGTCGTTGACGAACGCCTTCCGCCCGGCGCCGGCGGCGAAGAACGAGAACCGCCAGGCGTCCTGGAGCAGCAGCCCCGGCAACATGACACCGAGGGCGGCGAACGCGGGCCCCAGGCGGCCGCCGAGGCCGAGCCCGGCCACCAGACACACCGCGCCGATGGCCGTACCGACGCCGAGTGCGGTACCCGTCGACCGGGCCACCGCCCCGCGCCAGGACGCGTCCGGCACGCCGCTGAAGCGGACCACGAGCGGGTCGGTGGCCAGCCCGCGGGAGACGTTGAGCACCACGCCGTACGTCACCCAGGCGAGGCTGAACACGCCGAACGCGGTCACCCCCAGTGAGCGGGCCACGTAGATGCCCACGGCGAAGTTGCTCATGCTGGAGGCCGCCTGGTCGGCCAGTCCCCAGGACAGCCGGCCGGCGAGGGCCCGCCTGGCGGATCCGGCCGGTGTCGTCGTTTTCTCCCCCTCGGTGGTCATCTGCGTCATGCCTTGATCAGCCCGGCGCCGTGCAGCGCGTCGGCCGCGGCGGCGACGGCGCCGAAGGGCAGCCCGGCCCGTTCGGCGACGTCCAGCAGACTGTGCTCGCCGTCGGAGAGGCTGAGCACCCAGAGCATGGCCATCTGGGCCTGCTTGGTGTCGCTGCGGCCGCCGAGCGCGTCGTACAACCCGCGCCGGCCCAACTGAGGCTCTCCGTAAGGGCTGAGATTGACGTACCGCCGGTTGCGGTCGAGGACGGCGAACGCCTCGCGGCAGAGCGCGAGCGTGTCCGCCATCGCCTCCGGGGAGACGAAGTCCAGGTTGTCCGCCGAGGTGTGGTACTCGGGGTAGCCGGCGTACGGGGTCCGGCTGAGCGAGCCCACGCCGAGATCGAACCCGGGGGAGCAGTACTGCCGCTCGTCGTAGCCGTACGGAGTGAACTCGGTGATGTGGTGCGGGCGTTCGGAGGCGGGCAGCACGTGTCGCAGCACCCGGTCGATCTCCGCGTCGCCGCGCCTGCTCTGCTTGTACGTCAGCCGGCCCGGGTCGCCGGCGCAGGCCAGCACCAGGCCGTGCTTGACCCGCTCCACCCGCTCCGCGTTGCGGGCGAGCCAGGTGATCGCCCCGATGGTGCCGGGCGCGAAGATGAACCGGTAGGTGTGGTACGGCGTCTGCTCGGCCAACGCCCTGGCCAGGAAGGTCGCCACCGCGATGCCGGCCAGGTTGTCGTTCGCCAGCGACGGGTGGCAGACGTGGCAGGAGACGATCACCTCGTCGGGTACCTGACCGGGGACCACGTGCTCGGCGTAGGTGAGGTGGCCGTCCGCGAGGGTGGAGTCGATACGCACCTCGTAGTCGCCGTCCGGCAGCGCGTCCAAGGTCTCCTGGGCCAGGCAGAACCCCCAGTCGGGCTTGTAGTAGCTGGTGCGGTACGGCACCCAGGCCGGGTGGTCCGGCAGGGTGTGCAGATGTCCACGCAGCTCGGCCAGTGGCATGGTCGCCGACACCGGCACGCTGTAGCCGAGCACGTGCAGGCTGGACGCGGCGAAGTCGACGACCCGGCGGCCCGCGCTGTCGGCGACGTACGCGTCCCGGATGTTCCACTCCTGCGGCACCGTCCAGTCGAGCACCTGAGTCCCGGTCGGCACCTCGTGCACCTGCAGCGGGACGTACTCGTCGACGATCTCCAGGGTGGCGCGCACACCGTCGCCGGTGATGCTCCGGCACAGCGGGTACAGCCGCTCCACCAGCGCGTACATCTCTTCGCCGGCGTCGGTCATCGGCGCCACCGCAGGGTGTCGTCGACGGCGCCGGCGTCGGACGCCGCGCGCAGCACGGCCAGCCGGGTGAAGCGTTGCTCGAAGTCCTCCCGGGTCAGCCCGTGTTCCCGGTAGGCGTCGGCGAGTTCGAGCGCGCCCTGCTTCACCGTCCACTCGCAGTCGAAACCGGGTACCGCGGCGCGGAACCGGGAGAAGTCCACCCGGTACGACCGCGGATCGGCACCGTTCTCCCCGGTGATCACCACCTTCGCGCCGGACACCGCCTCGGCGACCTGGTCGGCGATCTCGGCGACCGTGACGTTGTTGAACTCGCTGCCGATGTTGAACGCCCGGTCGTGCACCGCCTCGCGCGGCGCGGCCAGCGCGGCCGTGAAGGCCCGTGCGATGTCGGCGGCGTGCACCAGCGGACGCCACGGGGTGCCGTCGGAGAGCACCAGCACCTCGCCGGACAGGAGCGCGTGGCCCACCAGGTTGTTCAGGACGATGTCGGCGCGCAGCCGGGGCGAGTAGCCGAAGGCGGTGGCGTTGCGCATGAACACCGGGCTGAAGTCGCCGTCGGACAGCGCGTGCAGGTCGTCCTCCACCCGCACCTTGGACTCCGCGTACGGCGTCACCGGGCGCAGCGGGGCGTCCTCGGTCACCAGGCCGCCGCCGCCCGCGGCGCCGTAGACGGAGCAGGTCGACGCGTACAGGAAGCGCCGCACTCCGGCGTCCCGGGCCAGCCGGGCCAGTCGTACGGAGGCGTGGTGGTTGATGTCGTAGGTGAGGTCCGGCGCCAGCGACCCCAGCGGGTCGTTGGACAGCGCGGCCAGATGGATCACGGCGTCCACCCCGGCCACGTGCTCGGCCGTGACGTCGCGCAGGTCCACCCGATGCCCCTGCGGGTCCGCGGGCGGCGGGCCGAGGACACAGTCGGCGAACAGGCCGGCGTCCAGCCCGACGACCTCGTGCCCGGCGGCCGCGAGGACCGGGGCCATCACGGTGCCCAGGTAGCCCTGATGTCCGGTCAGCAGTACGCGCAAGGTTCATTCCCCCAGGTCGAGAGTGATTTTGGTGGCGGCGAACGCCTCGGCGTAGCGCGCGTGGCATTCGATGCCGCGGATCCGGGCCAGACCGAGGAAGGCCTCCCGGTCGTACCAGGGCCGGTGCCGCTGCGAGGGGTAGTGCTCCTGCAGCAGCCGCACCTTCCGTTCGGCGATCTCCGGCGACAGCGGCTGGTAAGCCGTCGGACGGCCGAGATCGCCGTCCCACTTGACGATCTCGTAGCCGAGCACGAGGTGGTCGCGGAACGCGGTGGGTATCAGCCTCGCCAGACCCCGGTGATCCTGGTGCGCGTCATCGGTGCGCGGGGCCAGCACGAGATCCGGCTCGGTCTGCCCGCGCAGTTCCTCGACCGCCGCCTTGGCCTCCTCCCAGTGCGCGGGCAGCCGGCCGTCCGGCAGCTTGTGCACGGTCAGCCGCAGGTCGGCGCCCGGACAGAAGGCGGTGAGCGCGGCGCGCTCCTCCTGCTCGCGCTCACCGCCACCGCCGGAGAGGACCAACGCGTCGACCCGGACACCCGGGTGCGCGAGGCACAGCGTCAGCAGCGTGCCGCCGGCGCCGATGGCGATGTCGTCGCAGTGCGCGCCGACCGCGACGATCCGGTCCAGGCGCCCGGCCCCGAGCCGGATCACGCCCTCGCCCCGGAGCCGCCCCTGCCACCGGTCGCGCTCGCCGTCGCGCCGTCCCGTTCCCACACGGCCCACGGGCGGTCGCCCCGGGCGTAGGCGTCGTCGAGCGCCGCCCGCTCCTTCACGGTGTCGGTCGGCTTCCAGAAGCCGCGGTGCTGATGTGCCACCAGCCGCCCGCGCTTGGCCAGTTGGCCGCATCCGTCGGCGACCAGGTCCCCGTTCTCAGGGATGTGGTCGAAGATCTCCTGGCGGAGCACGAAGTAGCCGCCGTTCTCCCACAGCGGCAGTTCGCTCACCGCGGTGATACCCCCCACCAGGCCGTCCTCGCCCAGCTCCACGCAGTGGAACGACGACTGCGGCGGCACCACCATCATCGACGCACCGGCGTCGCGCCGGGAGAACCGGTCGATCATCTCCGGCAGCGGGGCGTCGGTGAGCACGTCGGCGTAGTTGGCGAGGAACATCTCGTCGCCGTCCAGGTGGTGCCGCACCCGGCGCAGCCGCTCGCCGATCGGTGACTCGATGCCGGTCTGCGCGAACGTGATCGTCCAGGAGGCGATGTCGGTCGACAGCAACTCGGTCTGCCCCTTGCGCAGCACGAAGTCGTTGGACGTCGTCTCCTCGTAGTTGAGGAAGAAGTTCTTGATGTGGTGAGCCCCGTACCCGAGGCACAGGATGAACTCCGTGTGCCCGAAGTGCGCGTAGTAGCGCATGACGTGCCAGATCAGCGGTCGCGGGCCGACCATCGCCATCGGCTTGGGCACGTCGTCGGAGGCACCGTTGCGCATCCGCATGCCGTAACCGCCGCAGAACAGAACGACCTTCATGACTTGGCCTCGACAATGCTCAGTTCCGGGATGGGGAAGACCAGGCGGCCGCCCCAGTCGTGCACGAAGGACAGCTGCTCGACCAGCTCGGCCCGCAGGTTCCACGGCAGGACGAGGACGTAGTCCGGTTCGTCGGCGGCTATCCGCTCGGGCGACAGGATCGGGATGCGGGTGCCCGGGGTGAACCTGCCGTGCTTGTAGGGATTGCGGTCGACCGTGTACGGGAGCAGGTCGGGCCGGATGCCGCAGTGGTTGAGCAGGGTGTTGCCCTTGCCCGGGGCGCCGTAGCCGACGACCGTCTCGCCGCGCTCGGCCGCCTCGATGAGGAACCGCAGCAGGTCCCGGCGCACCTTGGCCACCCGGGCGGAGAACTCGGTGTACCCGGACAGCTCCTGCAGCCCGGCGGCCTTCTCCCGGGCCAGCACGTCGGCCACCCGCCCGGCCGGCTCGCCGGCCACCTCGGCCGGCCGGGCCCACAGCCGGATGGAGCCGCCGTGCGTGGGCAGCAACTCGACGTCCACGAGCGTGAGTCCGCCGCTCGCCAGTGCCCGGGCCGCGGACGCGACCGTGTAGTACTGGAAGTGCTCGTGGTAGATCGTGTCGTACTGGTTCTCCTCGATCAGGGTCAGCAGGTGCTGCACCTCGACGGAGACCCAGCCGTCGTCGGCGACCAGGGCGCGCAGTCCCTGGGTGAACCCGACGACGTCGGGGATGTGCGCGTACACGTTGTTGGCCACGACCAGGTCCGCCGGGCCGTGCTCGGCGCGGACGTCGGCGCCGGTGGCCGGGTCCAGGAAGTCCGTGCGCGTGGGCACACCCGCCTCACGTGCCGCCGCCCCGACGTTCACCGAGGGCTCGATGCCGAGGCAGCGGATCCCGCGGTCCACCACGTGCCGCAGCAGGTACCCGTCGTTGCTCGCGACCTCGACCACGAAGGCGTCGGTGCCCAGGCCCAGCCGCTGCACGCTGGCGTCGACGAACGTGCGCGCGTGCTCCACCCAGGAGGTCGAGAAGGAGGAGAAGTACGCGTACTCGCTGAACGTCTCCTCCGGCGTGATCAGCGGAGGTATCTGCGCGAGCCAGCAGTCGGTGCACACCCGCAGGTGCAGCGGGTACGCCGGCTCCGGCTGGTCCAGTTGGTCCGCGGCGAGAAAGCTCTCGCACGGCGGAGTCGCCCCGAGATCGACGACGCTCTCCAGCGCCGCCGAGCCGCAGAGTCGGCATCGTGTCATGTACTGCCCCCATCCCGCTCGCGCGGGTGACCCCACCGCGAGCCAGTGATCTTCTCCTCTGCCGGCGGCGGGCTTTCCCCGCCGCCGGACCGACCCGCGATCGCGGAGCGGTACCCCTCCACCAGGCGCTCAAGGCCGACGGCCGGGCTGAACCCCTGCTCGTATCGGCGCCGGGCCGCCTGGCCCATCTCCCGGTTGCGGTCCTGTCCGGCCGCGATCCGGCGTATGCAGGACGCGAGCGACGCGGACTCGCCCGGCCGGTGCAACAGCCCGGTCACCCCGTCCTCGACGAGTTCCACGAACGCGCCGTGACCGGCGGCGACGACCGGGACCCCCGCGGCCATCGCCTCCACGACCACGAGCCCGAACGCCTCCAGCCACGTGGACGGAGCCACCACGGCCACCGAACGCGCGATGGCCTTCTGGCACTCCGCGGTGTCATAGAGGCCGACGTACCGCACGTCGTCCCGGGCCGCCGCCCAGGCGGCCACCTCGGCCTCCAGCGGCCCCGTGCCGGCGATCACCAGCGGCACACCCACACCGCCGCCGGCGGCGATCTCCTCCCACGCGGCCATGAGCAGCCGCACGCCCTTGGCCTCCGCGAGCCGGCCGAGATAGAGCAGATGCTCGCCGGCGCCCGTCCGCCGGGCGTCCGGGTCGGGCACGAAGTTGTGCTTCACCGCCAGCCGCTCGGCCGGCATGCCGGACCGCACCAGGACGTCGCGCTGCGCCGCGGAGATGCAGAAGAACCGCTCCACACCGGACCACCACCGCCGCCGGTTGACCGACAGGCTGACCGCGAGCGGCACCGTCGCCAGCCGGGAGCCCCGGTAGCAGCCGTGCCGGACGGCGGGCAGCGGGGAGGAACCGACGCACTCGGTGCACGGCCGGCCGTCCCGCTGCAACGTGCCGGGCGGGCAGACCTGGGTGTAGTTGTGCAGCGTGGCGACGGCGGGCACGCCCGCGTCGGCGCAGGCGGCCAGCACCGCAGGCGAAAGGAGCGGGAAGACGTTGTGGACGTGCACCACGTCCGGCCGCTCGGTGCGCAGCCGGGCGGCGAGCTCCGCGCGGACCGCCGGGTTCCACGGCACCAGCAGCGGTATCGCGGCCTTGCCCGGCAGGGACCGGGCGGCGATGTCGTCGCTGCGCCGTTCGAACATCTCGACCCGATGGCCGGCCCCGCGCAGCAGCGCCACCTCCTGGTCGACGACCTTGTTCTCCCCGCTCGGCTGCGCCGAGGCGTAGCGGTTGTGCACCACGAGGACGTGCATGCTCAGGTCACCTCCGGTCTTCGGGCCCCTTGCGGGATGCGGCGTCCGGGGACTTCGGGCGTCGTGAGAGGGGTGGCCGCGGCCGGCGCGGCCAGCAGCGAGGCGGCCACGGCCAGATGCAGCAGATACGGCGAGGCGTCGCCGAGCCCGGCCTCGGTGTACGACGCGATGGCGCAGTAGCTGATCAGGAAGATCGCGCAGGCCCTCGACAGCGACGGCGGCTGCAGCAACGCGACGCCGCCCAGCACGATGATGATCGCCGCCACCAGGGCGACGCCGGTCACGCCCTGCTCGTGGTAGACGGCCAGCCAGCTGTTGTCGATCGGCAGCCCGCCGAACGACTTGTCGCCCAGGCCCGCGCCGAACAGGTACTCCGAGGTCGAGCGGGGTGCCGCCAGCAGGGCGTGCCAGACCTTGGCCCGGCCGGTGAGGCTGGTGAAGTTCTCCTGGCTCTGTCCGCGCAGGAACCACGCCTGCAGCACGGAGCCGAACCCCACCGCGGCCACGGCGGCGCACAGCACCGCCCAGGCGAAGAACCGGCGGGCGGCGGCGCTGGTCAGGACGAGCGAGCCGATCGCCAACGCCAAGCCGATGAGCAGGCCGAGGGTGGCCGTCCGGGTATGGGTCAGCGCGAGCAGCACGAGTGCCGGCACGATGACCACGGCCGCGCTGGCCCCGTCGGTCCGGCGGCCCAGGACGAGCAGCACGCTGAGCCCGATGATCACCGCGGCGTACTGCCCGATCTGCGGCGGGGTGAGCGGCCACAACGCGCCCACCAGCCGCCCGCCGTAGAGCTCGGGCATGGCGGCGCCCGGTGAGATGACCGCACCGGCGGCCACCGACCCGAGGACCACGAAGTACATCCTGATGTGGTGCCGGACGAACGTCAGGCCGCCGTCCCACCAGCGGCTGAGCAGCCACAGCGTGCCGATGAAGAGGGCCAGCCGGGCGCAGCGGAACAGCGCGCCGAACCCGGACTCGAGGTCCGCGCTGGAGATCACGCTCGGTACCAGCAGCAGGGTGAGCAGGAACCCGAAGGCGCTGGCCCGGATGCGCAGCCGGAGATTGACCGCGAGCGCCAGCGCGAACGCGGCGACGAGCGCGCCCATGGTGACCATCTGGATGAGCGAGCGGGGGAGCGGGACGATGGTCTTCGCCCCGGCGGAGCCGAGCGTGTTGAGGATCAGCAGCCCCCAGACCGTCCCGACGATCTTCGACGTGTGGTCCGTGTGGTCCGGGCTCATCTCAACCACCGTCCCGCGCGCGGAAGGTGCTGCCCACGTCCTGCTGGTACGGCGTGCCCTGCCACTGCACCGAGTCGAGTATCCGGCTCGGGTCGTGGGCGACGAATTTCCAGGGTCCGAGGTAGACGTTGTCGTGCCAGCGGTTGTGCTGCTCGCGGGTGATCGCCTCGGCCACCCGCTCGCCCTGGTACGGCGACCAGTCCGGATAGGTGCCGTAGTTGGCCAGCACCGCCATGCGGTCGCACTTCACCGTGCAGTCCACGACGGACTTGTCCAGCACGAAGCGGTTGCCGTGGATGTCCACCCGCTGGGTCTTCCACCGGCAGTCGGCGTAGAGCGGTGCGGCGGCGATCGCCGGCTGTGCGCAGCGGTCGGTGCTGTTCACCAGCAGCGTGCAGTCACCGGAGGAGGTGTTGGCCGGGCTGTTGCAGAACCGGTCGGCGTTCTCCCACAGGGTGATCCCGGACCAGTTGTTCTCCAGGACGTTCCGGTAGATCTCTATCTTGTCCGTGCGGGCTCGGATCCGTGGTTCGCCGCCGGACTCGGACAGGTAGATGGTCGCGAACGGGAAGTTGTCGCCCCGGTCGGCGTACCTGCGGCCCTCGACCCAGTTGTTCCGCCGGATCGTGTTCTTGCGGATGACCGCGTTGTAGCTGGTCTCGTAGATCAGCGCGGCACCGTCGTTCGCCTCGATCAGGTTGTCCTCGATGCGGAAGTCGTTGTTGTTGGTGTCCGCCCATAACCCGGCTCCCCGGTTGTCGTGCACCCAGTTGCCGCGTATGTCGGCGCCGTCGACGGCCCAGAACTTGACGCCTGCGGTGCAGCCGCAGCCCGGCCGCCGCCGCTCCCAGTCGTCCCTGTTGTTGCCCACGATCTCGTTGCCCTCGACCACCAGGCCGGTGATACGGCCCGAGGCCTTGTACGCGTTCATGCCGTACTGACCGTTGTCGCGCAGGCAGCTGGCGCCGACCCGCTGGCGGGCACCGGCCATCAGAGCGGCGCCGGAGTTGTTCTGGATCGTCGCGTGCTCGATCACCCACCCGTCGGCCGAGTCGTGGTTGACCACGCCCTCGTCGTGCGGTGCGACGAAACCCTGCACGGTCAGGTAGCGGATGGTGACGTCGGGAGCGGTGCCGCCGAACGCGTACTGGTTGGTCTTGCGGCCGTCGAGCACCGCGCCGGGCGCCCCGAGGTAGCTGTCCCCCTTCTTGGGGATGACCTGGGCGTAGCGGTCCGGCTCGAGCCTGTGCGTGCCCGGTCGCAGCCAGAACGTGGTGTTCGGGGGACTGCTCTTGGTCTTCGCGGCCAGGTCACCGGCCACCGCGGGGTCGACCGTCACCGCGCCCGCCGGCGCCTTGGCCGGCCCGGCCGCGGGCTTGGCACACACCCGGGCCACGGACGTGGCCGGCGCCGAGGTCGGCTTCGGCCGCGCGTCCGGCGTGCTCTCACAGCCGGTCGCCGCCAGCAGGGCCAGCGCCAGCGGTGCCGCCGCCAACGCCCAGTGCCGCCTCTTGATCCCCACGCGCCCCCCTAGCCGCGGAACCTGAGCACGGTGGTGAACCCCGTCGCGCCGTCGGCGAAGCCGGTGCCGACCAGCGTGGTGGCGGGTTCCTTGCGCCCGAAGCCGGGGGAGTACCAGCCCAGCGGCGGGTCGCTCTCGCCGCGATGCGCCCGCCAGCTCAGCTGCCCGGGCAGGTCGAGCGCCGCGGAGCGGTCCTCGCCGTCCCGGGTCCAGGTGAGCTGTGCCCGGTTCCCCACCAGGTCCGCGGCGATCGCCGGGCCGAGGTGGAACGCCAGCCGGACGGCGCGGCGCGGGCCGTGTCGGCCGTGGACCTCGTCGACCACCCTCAGTTCCCGGCTCGCGGCCGTCAGCTCCACCCGGCGGCGGTGCACGGAGCGCTGGTAGCCGTCGTGCTCCGCGCACCAGCGGGCCGTCCCCCCGTCGGAGGCGTCGGAGGTGTCCACGGCCAGGACGCGGCTGCGGGCATGCCGGGTCCACAGGAACGGGCCGCCGGAGACGGACTGGTCATCGCCGTCCAGTTGCAGCGTGTTGTGGCCGAGGGTCGAGCGGAAGTACTGCCGCCACTCGGGCTGCCCGTGGTAGCAGTACGTCCCCGGGTCGGCGAGGACGTCGACCCCGTCGTGCCGGACCTCCACGGACAGCGCGTCCGCGTGGGCATGCGCCGCGATGGACAGGAATCCGTGCGGACCACCGTCGCAGCGGCACCAGATCTCCCCGGGGCCACGCAGGATGGTCATCCCCGCGTCGGCGAAATGAGCCGGCCGGCCTGCCGGGCGGGACACGGCCGGTGCGGTTCCGTTCTTCGCGTACGGCCGGACGAGCGCGGCCAGCAGAGGGGTGCGCACATCGGTGCCGGTCACCGCCGGCCACCAGGCGAGCCGGCCGAACACGGCGTCCCCGGTGGCCAGCAGCGAGGCCCATCGGTCGGTGCCCTCGCCGTCCACGACCAGACCGTGCCCGTCGTCCGCGTCCCCCTGGCGCGGCGGCCGCAGCCGGCTGTCCACGACGGCCGCGAGCGCGTCGGTCATCCGCAGCAGTACCAGGCGGATCGACGCGGGCACCGGCACGTCGGCGGCGTCCGCCTCGGCCACCGCCGCCAGGCCGAGTTCCAGCACCAGTGCGTGGTACTCGGTGGCCAGCTCGCGGTTGAGGCCGGAGCCGAAGGTGTTGCCGCGCAGGTGCAGCTCCAGCGACCGCAGCGCGTCGGCCCGCCAACGGGCCGAGGAGGGGAACCACCCGAACGCGCAGGCCGCGGCGAACTGCCCGGCGGCCTCGGCGACGACGTGGTTGTTCGCCGAAGACCCCCGGCTGGGGAAGGCGGCCAGCCAGCGCTGGTGGTGCCAGATCTGGTTCAGGGCCACCGGGTTGTCCTCGAACAGAGCGGCCGCGCCCGGCCAGCCGTCGAGCAGCCGGCGGATCCACACCCAGGACAGCAGCCGGATCCCCAGCTCGATGCCGCTGGTCCAGTGCACCCCACGCAGCGGCGCGTTGCCCGCCCACCACGACCGCAGGTGCTCGGCCACCCGCTCGGCGTACCGCTCGTTGCCGGTGACCGCGTAGGCGGCCGCGAGCACCGTGAGGTACTGATGCCGGGACAGCTCCCAGATCTGCTTGATGTCCCCGACCGCGTCCTCGTCGCGGTACGGCACGTCGAAGGCGTAGCCCCACGGGGCCCGGCGCCCGGTCTTCGGGTCGTACCACCAGTCCGGGTCGGCCAGGTCGTCGCGGACCACCCCGAAGTACTCGACGTGCCCGGCCATCAGCCGGTCCGCCTCGGCGACGAGACGTTTCGCGGCGTCCGGTGGCACCGCGGCGATCGTCCCCGCGGGCAGTGCCGCGGTGAACCGGGCGCCGGTCACGCTCGGGCTGTCCGGCCGCGCCGACCGCCACCGTCGCCTGCGCACCGCGTCGCCCGCCCGGCCGCCGACCTCGCGCGGTCCCATCCGGGACAGCCGCCGCAGGTACCAGCCCGGACTACCCGAGTTCACCGTCATCGCCCTCTCGCCAACGTCACCGGCGCCCCGCCGGCCAGAGCGGCCTGCACGGCGAGGGTGGCCGCCGTGGTGGCGACCAGCGACTCCAGCGGCACCGGCATCGGCCCGCCGGTCCGCACGGCCTTGACGAACGCGGCCAGCTCGGCGGACTGGCCCTTGTCCCGGGTCTTGGGCAGCCGCGAGCTGACCCACCGCTTGCGGGCGTACACCGAGGCACGGACGAAGTCGTCGAGCCGCAGCACCTTGCCGTCCGCGACCAGGTCCAGCGTCTCCTTGGGGAAGCCGGCCGCGCCGGTGGTGACGTAGCTGATGGCGGCGGTGGACCCGTCCGGGTAGCGCAGCACGATCTGCAGGTCCTCGTTGCCGGAGGTGGCGACCGCGTACACCGAGACCGGGTCGGCCTGGAGCAGCCAGCTCGCCGTGTCGATGAAGTGTCCGCCCTCACCGGCGAACCGCGAGCCCTCGGTGCCTTGTCGGAGGTACCAGCTCCCGTGGGTCAGCCGGCCCGCGTTGACCAGGTAGCGCAGGCTCGCCGGGCCGGTCCGGACGCCGAACCGCTCGCGGGCCTCCTGCAACAGCGGCGCGAACCGGCGGTTGAAGCCCACCTGCAGCCGGTCGTTGCCGGACTCCTCCACCGCCGCGAGCACACCGGCCAGTTCGTCCTCGGTGAGGGCCAGAGGCTTCTCGACGAACACCGCCTTGCCGGCCAGCAGCGCCTTTCGGGTCAGTTCGGCGTGCGAGCTGTGCCGGGTGACCACGAACACCGCGTCGACGGACTTGTCGCCGAGCACGGCGTCGAGATCGGTGGTCGCCTCGGCGAAGCCGAACTTCCGCTTCGCGTTGGCCGCGGACAGCGCGGTCGTCGTGACGACCGTCGACAACGCGACGCCTTCGCGCTGCGCCAGGTGCGGCAGCAGCATCGACGTCGCGTAGTTCCCGGCGCCGACGAACGCCAGCCGCACCGGCGCGTCGGCGGGCCGGGCCGGGGCGGACGCCCTGCCGCTGCGGGGCGCCGCGGGAACCGTCACCGCCGGGGCCTCCGCCTGCCCCGCCTCCTCTTTCTGCTCGGGGTACCGGAACAGCACGGCCACGGCCTTCAGATCGCCGTCCTTCAGACGCCGGTACGTCTCGACGGCATCGTCGAAGTCGGCGATGTGGGAGACCAGGGGCTCCACGTCCACGCTGGCGCGGGCCACGAGATCGAGGAAGCACGCCAGGTTGCGGCGCTCGGTCCAGCGCACATGGCCGATCGGGTAGTCCCGCCCCTCGAGCTCGTACTCCGGGTCGTAGCGCCCGGGGCCGTAACTGCGCGAGAACCGGACGTCGAGTTCCTTCTCGTAGTACGCGTTCCACGGCAGGTCCAGCCGGCACTTGCCGATGTCGACGACCCGGCCGCGGTCCCGGCTCAACCTGGCTGCCAGCTCGACGGGTTGATTGCTGCCGCCGCCCGCCGCCAGGTACACCTGGTCCACGCCGTGCCCGTCGGTGAGTTCGGCGACGGCGGCCTCCACGGCCGCGGACGCGGGATCCCCGCAGGCCGCGGCCCCCAGGCGCTCGGCCAGCTCGCAGCGCACCGGGTCGGGGTCGACCCCGACGACGCGAACCCCCGAGGCGGCCAGCAGCTGCACCACCAGCTGCCCGATCAGCCCGAGGCCGATGACCAGCGCCACCTCGCCGAGTTGCGGCTCGCCCTGGCGCACGCCCTGCATCGCGATCGACCCGACGGTGCCGAAGGCCGCGTGCTGCGGCGCGAGACCGTCCGGCACCCGGGCGTAGAGGTTCTTCGGTACCCAGTTCAGCTCGGCGTGCAACGCGTGCTCGTTGCCGGCGCAGGCCACGAGGTCGCCGACCTTCACGTCGTCGATCCCGGTGCCGACCTGCTCGACCACCCCGCACAGCGAGTAGCCCAGCGGCGTGTAGGAGTCCAGCTTGCCCATCACCTTGCGGTAGGTGGCGGGCACCCCGTTGGTGGCCACGCTCTGCATGACCTTGGCCACCTGGTCCGGCCGGGAGCGGGCCTTGCCCAGCATCGACATGCCGGCCTCGGACACCTTCATGAGCTCGGTCCCGGTGGATATCAGCGAGTAGGCGCTGCGGACCAGCACCCCGCCCGGCTTGCATCCCGGCACCGGCACGTCGAGCACCGCCAGCTCGCCGCTTTTGTAGTTCTGAACAACCTGTTTCACCCGAAGTCCTCTGTCTCTACTGTCTCTACGCCGTCAGTGAGAGTTCTGGCCGGCCCGTGAGGTCGCGTCGCGATACCAGTACTCGAGGGTCAGCACGTGCCACAGATGCTTGGAGAAGTCCCGCTGCCCGGCGGCGTCCTCGGCGACCATGCGCGCCAGCGCGTCGCGGCGCAGGAGCCCGGAACCGACGAGCACGCCGTCGTTCACCACCTCGCGCACCAGCGGTGCCAGATCCCGGCTCATCCAGGCGCGCAGCGGGGCACTGAACAGGCCCTTGGGCCGGTACACGATCTCCCGGGGCAGGATCGAGACGGCCGCCTCCTTGAGGACGGCCTTGCCCTGCCGTCCGACGATCTTGCGATCGCCGGGGAAGGCGAACGCCGCCTTGACCACCTCCACGTCCACGTACGGCACCCGCACCTCGGTCGACGCGGCCATGCTCGACCGGTCGGTGTAGGCGAGGTTCAGACCCGGCAGGAACATCCGCGCGTCACCCAGGCACATGCGGTTGACGAAGTCGTCGAGCTCGTTGTCCTGGTAGATGTCCGCATGCTCGGTCAGCACGTCGTCGACCGTCCCGGCCAGGTCGGGATCGACCAGGGCGAGCAGCTCGTCCTGGTCGTACATGGTGTAGCTGCGCCGGAACGCGGTCTCCTCCGGCAGATCGGCGAAGGACAGGAACCGCTTCGCGAAGCGCACCGACCGGTACCCCCGGCGGGCCGTGGCGACCGGCAGCCGGTCCACGGCCCGGGACAGGCCGCGCCGCAGGGGCCGCGGGACGCGCTGGTAGCGCAGCGCGAGCAGGTTGGCCAGGTGCTTGCGGTAGCCGGCGAACAGCTCGTCGGCCCCCATCCCCGAGAGCATCACCTTGACGCCGGCCTCCCGGGCGGCCGAGCAGATCAGGAACGTGTTGATCGCGGCCGGGTCGCCGATCGGCTCGTCCAAGGCGTACGTCATCTGCGGCAGCAGGTCGAGCACGTTCGGAGCGATCTCGATCTCGTGCAGGTCGACACCGAACCGCTCGGCCACCTGCCGGGCGTAGCGCAGGTCGTCCGGCATCGCCTCGAACCTGGCGTCCTCGGCACGGAACCCGATGGTGTAGGCGGAGATCCCCGGTCGGTCGCGGGCCGCGAGCGCGGTCAGGTAGCTGGAGTCCAGCCCGCCGGAGAGGAAGGTCGCCACGGGCACGTCGGAGAGCAGGTGGCGCCGGGTCGACTCCTCGACGACGGCGGCCAGATCCGGCTGTTCGCCGCTGCGGGCCAGCTCCTGCCCCTCGGCGGCGATGTCCTTCAGGTGCCAGAACCGGCCGCGCTCCACCCGGCCGTCGGGCCGGCACCGCAGCCAGCTCCCCGGCGGCAGCTTCTCCGCTTCGCGCAACGCGCACCGTGAGTCCGGCACCCAGTAGTACAGCAGCGAGGCCACCAGCGCCGCATGGTCCACCTCCAGCGACCCGCCGGTCGCGGCGGCGAGCGCCTTGAGCTCGGAGGCGAACATCAGGCCCTCGCCGCGCCGGAGCAGGAACAGCGGCTTGATGCCGAGCTGGTCGCGGGCGAGCACCAGGTCACCGGTTCGCTCGTCGAAGATCCCGAACGCGAACATCCCGCGCAGCCGGGGCAGGCAGTCCGTGCCCCAGCGCCGCCAGGCCTCCAGCACCACCTCGGTGTCGGAGGTACCGCGGAAGCGGACCCCGGCGGCCGACAGCTCGGCCCGCAGCTCGGGCGCGTTGTACAGCTCGCCGTTGTACGTCAGGACCAGGCCGTCCGAGACCATCGGCTGGGCGCCGGTCTCGGACAGGTCGATGATGGCCAGCCGGCGGTGCCCGAGGTGCACTTCGCCGTCACCGACGGGGTGGCCGTACCGGCCCGCCCCGTCCGGACCGCGGTGGGCGAGGGTCTCGGTGAGCCGGTCGGTCACGAGCTTCCCGTCCGGCCATCGGTAGGTTCCTGCGATGCCACACATGTCTAGCGCGCCTCCTGGTCGCTGTCCGGGACGCGTGCCGCCCACATCGGCTGTCGTTCGGTCCGCCGCGGGCCCTCTCCCACTGCCTGAACGGCGTGGGAGGTACCCCCACCGTTCTGTGGGGCCGGCGGTTCGTTCTGGCCGCGCAGCGCGGTGTGCGGCCCGTCCCACAGCGTGCCGTCGGTCCGGTCACGCGGATCGGGGTCGATCAGCACCACACCGATCACCGCGATGCGCTGGTCCGCGAGCTGCCGCGCCACGGTGTGCAGCCATGCGGCGCTGCCGTGCCCGGCGCGCACGACGAGCGCGGTCCGGGTGCCGAGGTACCGGAGGTCGGTCCACGCCGTGCCGGGCGCCACCGAGCCGACGCCGAGCCGGCGCTCCTGGGGCGGCACGGTCGCGGCCCGCTCGCCGCTGACCACGGCCGGGTCTCCCGGCTTTTGGCGGCGGCCCGCGAGCCGCAGGCCCGGCAGGCCGTCGACGATGACCACGGGCCCCTCCGCCGTCAGTGCGCCGGCGAGGTCCAGGGCGAGCGCGCTCGCGCTGCGCGCACAGCCCAGTTCCAGCAGCGACACCGGTTCCGCGGAGCCGCGCACGGTGCGGGCCAGGGAGGCGGTGAGCCGTTCGCGTGCCGCCCGGATCCGTCGGCGCTGCCACAACCCGGCCGACCGGTAGGGCAGTTCCGCGATGACCGAGGCGCCGAGGTTCGCGGCGATGTCCCGGCGCAGTACCGGTCGGTCCGCCACCACCGTGCGGATCGCGGCCACCGCGAGCCCGAGGGCGAGTCCGAGGACGAGTCCGACCGCGCCGTTGGTGGCAGCGCTCCTGGGCAGGGAGTGCCGCACCGCGCGAGGGGCGTCCACGATCTGGGTGCCGGCGATGAGCTGCGGGGTGCCGATGCGCGCCTCCGCGGCGCGCTGGTCGAAATCGGAGATCCGCGAGGTGAGTTCGGCCCGGCGGGCGAAGAGCGACTCCAGGTTCGCCGCCGCCTTCGGCCCGCCGTCCGGCGATGCCTCGCCGATCTCCTTGTTGACCTGCGCGAGTTCGTCCCGTATCCGGTCACGCTGGTCGACCAGGGCCTTGGCCTCGGCGTTCGCGGCCTGCTGGATCCGCCGCACATGGTCCGAGACGAACGCGTCGGCCAGCGCCTTGGCACGGGCCACCGCTTCCGCGTCGCTGTCACCTGTCACATTGATCTGCAGCAGGTTGTTGGTCAGGCCGATACCCCCGTAGTCCTGCATGAAGTCCTCCGGCTTCTCCGGGGACTTCAGGGACCGCAGGGCCACGTCGGCGATCCGCGTGGTCTGCAGCAGCGCGACGTCCGTGCGGATCAGCGTTCCGGGGTCGTTCGGCTGGTCCTCCTGATGCGCGACCAGCACCTTGGTCACCGCGGTCGGCGGCGGCGGCATCAGGACCGCCACCGTTACGCCGACGAGCAGCCCCAGCAGTGCCAGGGAGCACCAGAAGCGGCGCCGCCTGCGCACCGACACCACCAGCGCCTGCAGGTCCAGCAGCGGAGCGGCGGCCGACGACTGCGAAGTCGTGTGCGTCGTCACTGTGAACCTCCTGTCGCGCCGTCGCCGGCCGCGAGCTCCGTCGTGGCGGCATGGCGGGGATGGCCGGCGGACCGCGTCGGACGCGCCCAGACGGTGCCGGCGAGGACGATGCCGACGACCTCGTGCTTGGCGTCCGCACACGCCTCGGCGATGCCGGCGAGCTCCCCTGCGGTCCAGCTGCCCGCGCTGAGTACGACCAGGACACCGGACTCGTTGTCGCGGTCCGGCACCATCGGCTGGGACACCGAAACCTCCACCACCCGCAGCGGCGGATCGCTCTCGGCCTCGGCGGCGAGCCGGCCGGCGGCCCGCAGGGCGATCTCGTCGCCGTCCGGGACGACCACCAACAGCCGCCGGGGGGCGGGCAGTCGGTCCCGGAGGCGGGCGCACACCCGCCGGTAGCGGATCTGCCTGCTGGCCTCGTCGCCGGAGGTCTGCGGGGCGGGTACGTCCCACCGGACGTCGACGCCCAGCAGCCGGCGGATCCGGGCCCGCGAGTCACGGCTCTCCGGCCGGTGCGCGGGCCGTTCACCGGGTACGTCGACGGTACCCAGCAGCGCCGAGCCCAGCGCCGCGGCGATCTCCGGTTCGGTGCGCAGCCGGCGACTCATCCGTGCGGCGGTGAGATGGCCGATGACCGCGAGCAGGAAGAACAGCAGCGCCCCGGCGACGACGAGCTGGATCCTCGTCGGCGGTGCCTCGCCGGTCGGCCGGGCGGCCGGACCCATGACGACCATGTCGGCCTGGGTCGCGGCCGGGTCGGTCTCGTCCAGCTTGTTGATGGCTTCCTGGAGCGCGGTGCGCAGCTTCGAGAGCTCGGTGCGGGTCTGCACGCTCTCCACGGTCTGCCCCGGACCGGCCGCGTCGGCCAGCTCGGTGATGCGGCGGCTGGTCTGCACCACCATCTGCCGCAGGGCCTCGGGCGCCGCCGCCTCGGGGTCGGTGCTGTCGCCCGTGATCTGCGCGGCGAAGGTGACGAACTGCTGGGCCAGCCGGTCGGAGAGTTGCTGTGCGCGCTCGGGGGTGTCGGCCGTGCCCGAGATCTTGATGATGTTCCCGTCGGCGGCCTTGGCGCTCACCCGGTCCCGCAGCTCGCTGCCGCTGACCCCGGTCCAGTCGAGCGTGGCAGCCACGCGGTCGACCACCACCGAACTGGTCGCGATCTCCGCCTGGGTCACCAGCTCGCGCTCCTCCCACGCCCCCGGCAGCAGTACCGACGCCGACGTCGTGTATCGCGGCGGGAACAGCAAGGAGGTGCCGTAGCCGACGAGCGCGCCCACCACGACGAGGAGGGTGAGCAGCCGCCGGCGCCGACGGATGATCCGCCCGATCGTGACCAGGCGTATGGTGTCGTCGCTCAACGGCGCGGCCTCTTCCATGCCCGGTGCGGTTCGCCCGCCGACAGCGGGGCGTGGTCACGGCAGGCGGCGGCGTAGGCTGCCAGCAGTGATCGCTGGGAGTTCCGCCAGGAGAGCGGCCCGCTGACCCGCTCCTGGCCGATCTTGCCCATCCGGGCCCGCATCTGCGGATCGTCCAGCAGCAGCGTGATGAGCTTGGCGAACTCGGCCTCGTCGTTCGCGGGCGCGTAGACGGCGGCGTCGCCGGCGGAGACTCGCGCCTCCCGGAGGTCGAACGAGACGATCGGGCGGCCCATCGCCATGTACTCCAGGACCTTGTTCATGGTCGACACGTCGTTGAGCGGATTGCGCGGGTCGGGGGAGAGGCACACGTCCGCGGTGGACAGGTAGCGCACCAGGTCGGCGTCCGGAATGCGCCCGGTGAACTCCACCTGCCCGGAGAGCCCGAGCCGCCCGGAAAGCTCCACCATCGCGTCGAATGCGTCGCCCGCGCCGACGAACACCGCATGCCAGTCCGTCCGTCCGAGCTCGTCGCGCAGCTTCGCCAGGGCCCGAAGGGCGTAGTCGACGCCGTCCTGCGGGCCCATGACGCCCAGATAGCACAGCAGATGAGGCTTGCCGCGCTTCAACTCGGGCTCGGGCGCCACCGGTTGGAACCGGTCGGTCTGCGGCGCGCTGCGCACCACGAACACGTCCGCCGGACGTCGACCGCCACGGCGCACCGCGACGTCCCGGTAGCTCTCGTTCGTGGCGAGCACGATGTCCGCGGCCCGGTACGTCAGCCGTTCGAGCGCGCACACGGCGCGGTAGAGCAGGTCCTCGCCGCGGTCGAACCGGGAGAGGTACAGCTCGGGTACCAGGTCGTGCTGGTCGAAGACGAACCGTGCTCCGCGCCGCTTCAGCCACAGCGCAGGCAGGAACAGCAGGTCGGGCGGATTGCAGGCGTGGACCACGTCGACCGGGCCGACCTTGCGGGCCAGCCGGACCGTGTGCCACAACGCCGATCCGTACTCCCGCAGATAGCCGGCCGGCCCTCCGGTGGCCGCGCGCAACGGGTAGCGGTGGATCCGCACCCCGTCGATCTCCGCCTCCGCCTCCGTGTCCCGCTTGCTCCCCTGGGGACAGATGACGTGCACTTCCCAGCCCGCGTCGCGCAGTGTCGTGCACTCCTGCCACACCCGCCGGTCGAACGGCACCGACAGGTTCTCCACCAGGATCAGCGCGCGCCGGTCCGGCCGTTCGTCGTCGGCTGTGTCGCCGAACGATCTGTCACCAAGCAAGGCCCACGTACCCCGGTTCGGCCCGGCGCGCTTCGGCGTCGGGAAGGTGGATGAGGTCGACGATCACCGTGCCGTCGCCATGGGGCAGCGCCGCCAGCACGGCCGGATCCCTGGTCCCGACCAGGCACACCTCGGCGTGCTCGAGCACCTCCTCGACGGAATCCGCGAGCAGTTGCGCGAGGTGCGGCAGCCGGGTCTCGATGTACTCGCGGTTCGCGCCGAGCAGCCGGGAGAGGCTCACGTTGGCGTCGTAGATCTTCAGGTCGTACCCCTTGCCGAAGAGTCTCTCCGCCAGCTCGACCAGCGGGCTCTCGCGGAGGTCGTCGGTGCCGGGTTTGAAGGACAGCCCGAACAGGCCCGCCCGGCGCTTGCCGGTGCGCTCGACCAGCTCCACCGCGCGCTGCAGATGGTCGGAGTTGGAGGGCAGCACGTGGGAGAGGATGGGTACCGAGACGTCGGCCCGCTGTGCCGCGTGGACCAGGCTGCGCAGGTCCTTGGGCAGGCAGGAGCCGCCGAAGGCGAATCCGGGCCGCAGGTAGGCGGGGCTGATGTTCAGTTTGCGGTCGGCCAGGAACACGTCCATCACCTGGTGCGAGTCCACCCCGAGCGCCCGGTACACCGCGCCCAGTTCGTTCGCGAAGCCGATCTTGAGGCCGTGGAACGCGTTGTCCGCGTACTTGATCGCCTCGGCCGTCGGGACGGGCACCCGGAACGCCTCGCCGGGCAAGCCGTCGTACAGCGCCAGCACCGCGTCGCCGCTTGCCGGGTCGAGTTCGCCGATGACGGTCTTGGGCGGGTCGAAGAAGTCCCGCACGCTCGTGCCCTCGCGCAGGAACTCCGGGTTGACCGCGACCCCCACGTCCACCCCGGCCGTGCCGCCGACGGCCTTCTCCAGGATCGGGACCAGCAGGTTCAGGCAGGTGCCCGGGAGCATGGTGCTGCGGAACACGACGGTGTGCCGGCCCCCCTTCCTGGCCCCCTCGGCCAGCGCGGCGCCGATCTGCTCGGTGACCCGCTCCAGGTACGTGGTGCACAGACTGCCGTTGGGCTCCGACGGTGTGCCCACGCAGATGAGCGACACCTCGCTGCCCGTGATCGCCTCGCGGACGTCGTCGGTGGCGCGTAATGCCCCGGTCCTTACGACCTCGGCGATGAGCTCGCCGATCCGTTCCTCGACCACCGGGGCCTTGCCGTCGTTGACCAGGTCGACCTTCACCTGGTTCACGTCCACCCCGATGACCTCGTGGCCCATGCTGGCCAGGCACGCGGCCGACACACAGCCCACGTAGCCGAGCCCGAAAACGCTGACCTTCATGTCCCGTTCCTCCCCCCAGGCAGGCCCCTGCGGCCTGCGGTCCGCGCGCCGGCGGGACCGTCGAGTTGCAGACTCCCGCGCATCAGTAGGCCCCCTGGCCGTAGAGCACCGCACGCAGCGTCTTCCACAAGATCACCGTGTCCAGGGCGAGCGACCAGTCCTCGACGTACCGCAGGTCGAGCCGGACCGCTTCCTCCCACGACAGGTCGCTGCGTCCGCTGATCTGCCACAGGCCGGTGAGGCCGGGCTTGACCAGCAGCCGCCGCCGGATGTCCGGGCCGTACGCGGCGGACTCCTCCGGCAACGGAGGCCGCGGACCGACGAGCGACATCGATCCGGTGAGCACGTTGAAAAGCTGCGGGAGCTCGTCGATCGAGTACCGGCGCAGCACTGCTCCCACCCGGGTCACCCGTGGATCCCGGCGGACCTTGAACAGCAGGCCGGCACCCTCGTCGAGGTCGGCCAGCCCGGCACGTGCCCCGTCGGCCCCGACGACCATGGTGCGGAACTTGAGAATGGTGAACTCGCGGCCGTCCTTGCCGACCCTGCGCTGGCGGTAGACCGCCCCACCCCGGCTGTCCAGCAGCACGAGCAGCCC
The DNA here is from genome assembly GCF_032248645.1 of Streptomyces zaehneri. Taxonomy (NCBI): domain Bacteria; kingdom Bacillati; phylum Actinomycetota; class Actinomycetes; order Kitasatosporales; family Streptomycetaceae; genus Streptomyces; species Streptomyces zaehneri. Next base: position 19,504 of record NZ_JASTTJ010000036.1, on the reverse strand, counting down.
GACGAACACCATCAGTGGCGCGAACAGCATCAGCAGAATCGTTGCGCCTACCCGGTCGACGACTCCTTTCACCGCCCGGCGGCCTCCGGTGAAGGTCGGCATGCTGACCCGCAGCAGCGGGATCCCGAGCACCGCGTCGATATGCAGCCGCGGGCCGGCCACCTCCATCAGCACGGGGGCCACGACCATCTCGGCGTCGCTGCCTTCGAGGTTCCAGGCCAGCCGCTGCAGCCGGGCCGGTGACCAGTGCGGGTCCGGCGTGACCGCGACGACACGGTAGCCGTCGCGGTGGACGTGGCTCGCGACGTCCGCCAGCCGGCCGACGACCGGCACTCCGTCCAGTTCGTCACCGTCGAGCCCGAGACCGTCCGTCGTGCACACGCCGTCCACCCGCCAGCCGAGGTGCGGGAACTTGCGGGTTCGGGTGATCAGGTCGCGCACGGTGGCCGGGCTGCCGGCAGCGAGCACCGGTCGCAGGCACTGGCCTTCCTTCCGCTGTTTGTGCAGCCAGAGGCGCAGCAGATATCGGGCGGTCATGGTGACGAGCGCGATCGCGGGGATCGCGACGAAGATCCAGAGCTTGATGTTGCGCGAGGTGAGGGCGATCCCGCCGAGGGCCAGTACGACGGTGGCCGTGAACAGCGAGCGGCCGAGCCGGCGGAACTCCTCGGCGCCCTGGCCGAGCACGGCCGGCGCCCACGACCGGCTCACCGCGAGCGCCCCCAGCACCAGCAGCTCGGTGCCGAAGGCGAGAATTCCCCACTTCTCATGCCAGTTGGCGGCGTCCCGGGCCCCGAAGAAGTTGCCGATCGCCGCCACCACGAAGGCGGTGGCCACCGTGTCGCTGGTGATCACGGAACGGCGGTAGCGCTGTTCCCAGTCGATCGCGGGCGGTCTTATCGCGCCGTTCGGCCGACGCCCGCGCGTCGACGGAAACGGGCTGACCAGTCCCCCTTGCTGCACAGAACCCCCCAAGGTCCCCAGTGGTTCGACGTGTTCGCCTAACACTGTTCCTCCCCCCGGGAGGCCCCCGCCCCCCGTACTGTCCCTCCCCCGGGAGGCCCCCGCCCCCCGCACTGTTGCTCCCCCCGGGAGGCCCCCGCCTCCCGTGCCGTTCCTCCCCTCCGGAAGGCCCCCGCCCCCGCGCATGACATCCCGGCTGTTCCAGAGGTGCTTGGACAACCCGCCCTGACGGCAGTGGACTTGCGTGTCTGTCGGACTTCTGAGGTGCGCGGAAACGTCTCGAAACCTCGGGCGCTCCCCGCACCCAAGGCCCTCTCGGGCTCTACGAATCGATCACCCCGACGTCGGGCGCCGGGGACGCGGCTGCTGGCTCTGCGTAGCGCCGGACCTAGAGATGAATACGGGTCGCCTCAGGTCCGAACCGCTGAAGCACGGTCAATCTAGACCATCCGGGCCGGTATGAAGAGAGGATGTGTGTAATTTGTGTTCAAGCTTTGAGACTTGATCCATCGATCGGTGACCACCTACGAATGCTTTGCGCCACCTCGCGCTTCGGCAGCTCGCCCGGCCCTCGGGTGCGGCTTGCGTCGAGGAGCGGATCGGGTGCGTCCGGGCACGGTGGGAGCGGATGAACGCCGACGGCGGCCCGGAAAGCAGGGAGGCCGCCGAGACGCGCGAGGTGGCCGCGATGCGGTCAGGCGGCGACGCGTCGGGCATCGCCGCTCCCTCGGGCAAGGCGCCCGTGCGATGGCTCCCCGCCTCGCCGGCCCTAAGGACGCTCAGTCGAGACAGAACTCGTTGCCCTCGATGTCCTGCATCGCGATGCAGGACTCGTTCCTGTCATCGGCAAGCAGCAGTTGCACGCGTACCGCACCGAGCGCGACCAGCCGTGCGCATTCGGCCTCGAGCGTGGCCAGGCGCTCCTCGCCCACGAGTCCGGTGCCGACCCGCACGTCGAGATGGACCCGATTCTTGACGACCCGGCCCTCCGGAACGCGCTGGAAGTACAGTCGCGGCCCCACGCCTGAGGGATCAACGCAGGCGAACCAGGCACCCTGCTCCTCCGGAGGCAGGGAGCCCTCGAAATCGCCCCAACTGGCGAACCCCTTTGGTGGCGGCGGGACTACGTACCCCAGCACCGCGCACCAAAAGCGGGCGACGCGCTCGGGTTCCGCACAGTCGAAGGTGACCTGGAACTGCTTGATCGATGACATCGGCGCACCATAGCAGGGAGCTCTGGTGCTCATTTCCCTTTGGGAATAGGCTTGTTGAGAGGAGGACGGACGCCTTCGCCACGACCGAGGGAAGCTCCGGAGGCAGGAAGTTCCCGGCCCAGGCGAGCCAGCGGGGACCAAGCCATCAGCACCGGGGACGACATCATGCCCGCGGCCGTCACCAGGAGGCTGGTGCGCAACCCCCACTCCGCTGCGAGACATCCGCCGAGCAGGGAGCCGAGCGGGGTCAGCCCCATGCCCACGAACGTGATCGTCGCGGCCGCGCGGCCCTGCATCCCGTCCGCAGTGACGGCCTGACGGACGGCCATGACCGTGACGTTCACCAACTGGCCGCCCGCGCCGAAGACGAAGCTGACCGTCAGGAGCACGGGAAGCGTCACCGCAGCGGAGCCGTGCAGGGCGGGCACACACAGGAAGGCGCCGTCGCCGAGAGCCGCTGCGGACATGAGAACCACGCCATGGCCGAACCGGCTCGGCAGCCGGGCGGCCAGCACGGAGCCCAGGAGCGCGCCCGGCCCCATGGCGGCGATCGCCAGCCCGACGGCGGTGCCGGAAAGCTGCAACTCCCGCGGCAGGAAGAGCAGATAGACGGTCATCAGGGCGGCGAAGGAGAACTGGAAGGCGGCCGAGGCCAGGCACACGGTTCGCAACGAGGTTTCGCCGACGACGAAACGGAGGCCCTCGTGGATCCGCCGCCCCACACGAGGGGGACGATCCGAGTGCTCCGGGATCGACTCGATCCGGCGGATCCGTCCGATCGACAGGAACGACAGCGCGAAGAACAGCGCGCTGGAGGCGGCGGCGATCGGCGCCGACAGCAGTGACACCAGTGCGCCGCCGAGGGCGGGACCGCCGATCTGCGCCGCGGACCGGCTGCCCTCGAGCGCGCTGTTGCCCCGCACCAGCTGATCCGGCGTCACCAGCCGTACGGCAGCCACCTGGTAGGCCACGTCGAAGAACACGGACAGGCCGCCGACGACGAAGGCAACCACAAGCAGTCCCGCCAGACCGAGCCCACCGAGGAGACCGGCCACGGCGGCGGCGCACAGGGCCAGGGTCCGGCCGGCATCCGTGAGCACCATGACCGTGCGGGTCCGCCATCCGTCCACCCACGCGCCGACGAAGAGCGAGAGCAACAGGATCGGAACCTGCCCCACCGCGCGCAGGACGCCCAGCTCGCCGGCACCGGCGTCGAGCGTCAGGACGGCGAAGAGCGGCAGAACCACCAGACTCGCGTGTTCGCCGAGTTGGGAGGCCGTCTGACCCACCCAGAGCCTGCGGAAGTCGCCGTCCCGCCACAGACTCGACGGAACAGGCCGACCGGAACCGGACACGGCGGAGGAAGAAGAGGAGGCGGACGGCACAGGGGCCCCTTGGATCGCCGACGACGAGGCCCGCCCCCTGGCGCACAGCAGGCGCACTTACGGTTCGGGCGGGAAGGCTCGCTGTGCCGCAGCATCAAAGGCAGCACGCGATGACGGGCCGGTCAAGGCCCACAGCGTCAACGCGCGCTCTGACGACCGATCATGTCTTCGCTCCTCGTGGGTCACTCGTCGCACCCGAACACTAGCCCTCGGCGGCCCGGCCCGAAAGGCGGCGGTCCCGAGGCGGACAGCAAGGCCACGCAGTCCTCATCCGCAGGCCGCCACCGCTCCCGTCCGCCCGCCCGAGGCACTCCGCGGGCCCCCGGTCCGCCCGAGGAACTTCGCGGGCCCCGGGACGCCCGCCGGCGACGGGTCACGTTTCCGCCTGACGGCCGACGGCCGTACCAGGCAGCCGACAGACCGCTCTCGACGTCGGCGGCCTCCGACGCGGACACCGTGACGGCAACGGGCGGTTGTTCCTGACGGAACGAGTGTGTGGGCGCACGCGTGGGCGGCTCGGCAGCGAGCGAGTTGGGGGAAGGCAGCCTGTCGGGCTCTTCGCCGACCGTGGACGGCGGAGAGTCTTCTAACTGTTCAGGGCCTTCTCGATGGTCGGATGACAGGGGATGAGGGCGTCAATGCCGACCAGTCGCAGCACGTGCAGCACGGGTGGCTGCGCAGCGGCGATACGCAGCCACCCCTCGGTGGCGCTGACGGCCTGGTGGGCGGCGACGAAGACGTTGATGCCACTGGAGTCCATGAAGGTCACGCCGCTGAGGTCCACCACGATGCGCGAGGGCTGTGCCGTGCCGTCCCCGATCGTCAGAGCATCAACCAGGATGTTCTTGACATCGTGGTCGATCTCGCCCTGAACCGTTACGACATGGACGCCGTCCACCACGCGATGCTCGACGGAGAGCCGGCCCGGCCGGCCCGCTTGTTCGATGTCGGTCACCGTCTCCTCGACTGTGCTCGGCCCTGCCCCGGTCCACGGCGTGTACGGACGATTCTGCCCCACCGGCCGGGCCAAATACACTCGGGCGGCTGTGCCGGACAACATGCCTCTGACATGTATGACGGAATCGGGGGTAGCGCGCGTAAAACGGGGAATGAGGTCGAGGCCAGTGGGATCCCATGCCGATGGTGACGGTTGTACGGCGCCGAATGAACATCTGCTGCGCGTCGGCCACGCACTGGGCGGAGACGACGGCTGTATCGCCGACGCCCGTCACCACGCCGCCGCCTTCCTCGACCAGGCCGGCGCCGACCACGGCCTGGCCGTATCCGCACGGGTCAAGGACCTGACCCAACTGGTGGTGAGCGAGCTGGTCACCAACGCCCGCAAATACGCCCCCGGGCCCGTCCTGATGGAACTGCGCATCACCACCCGCGCCGTCGACGTCGTCGTGTGGGACAGCGACCCCGTCGTTCCCGCGGCCCGGCCCGCCGATCCCGACAGGATCGGCCAGCACGGCCTGGAGATCGTCAAGGCCGTCACCGAGCACCTCCTCATCGAGCAGCGGCCGGTCGGCAAACGCATCACGGCCCGCATCACCCTGCTCGACCCCCTGGCGGCGACACCGCCGCCCGCGGTCTAGGGGGCTTCTTTTGGATCAGCCCGGGGCCGCGGCGCGCGGTGCGGCACCTCGCGGCGTTGTCGCACGACCCGCGTACACCCGGTACGCGGATCATGCTCCGCCTTGCGACGCACCGCTCCGGACACCGCGGCCTGATCCGGCCCGGTCCAAAAGAAACGCCCTCGCGGCAGCCCCGGTCCGGCACCGCGCGCGATGCGTGGCGAGGCTCCTTCGGCCGACCACGGTCTCCACGGCTGTAGCCGTGCAACGATGGGCGAACACGAGACTGGCCGGCCCCGGACGCCGACCTCCGGGTCCTGGACATCGCCCCCTTCACGGGCATCCAACTCCCGCCATCGTCGGCCGCCTCCCCTCGGGGCGCCTCGCCTTTGGGCTCACCACCCCCCGAAAGGGGGCTCGCCCAAGATGCACATCACCACGATGATCGTCGGCACCGCCGCCCGGATCACTCCGCACGGAGCGATCGACCACGACACCTTGCCCGCACTGCGCGCTGCCGCTGCGGCGCTGCCGCCGAACGTGACCGTGGTGACCTGGGACCTCCACGACGCACCCTTCATGGACGTCGCCGGCCTCCACCTGCTCACGGACCGGCGACCGCCGGACGGCCCGCCCCGGCAGACGGCAGTGACAGGCCTGGCGCCCCAGCCCCTGCGCCTGCTGCGGCTGGCCGCAGAGCTGTTCCCCGCCCTGGAGTTCGGCCGTCTGCTCTGCGACCTGCCCCCGGTCCAGACCCCCTGACGGCCCACGACTCCCGGTCGGCTCGACGACGTGCCAGGCGGTCTTCATGATCGTCGGCGGTCTCCTCGCCGAGGCGGTGGGTGTCCGTGACACGCTGCTCAGCGCCGGTGCGCCGTGCATGACGAGCGCGCTCCTCCTGCCATGGCGGAGGGCAGGCACCTCCACCGAAGCCGTTCCAGGACCCGCGCGGGAACCGGTCCCGGAACCGGCACCGTCCCAGATCGACTCGCCCTGCCCGAGGCCGCGCGGCGGGTGGGCAGCCTTGGACAGGGGGCTGGAGGTCACCGGCGTCGAGCCCGTCACCGATCCCCGTGGTCACCGGGATCCGGTCACGGAATCCGGTGGCAGCCGAGCGGACGCTCTCCGTATCCCTGAGCCCGCGAGGTCCGTACCTACGATGGGAAACGCGCGATGGCACCGGTCCTCGCCCCTGACCACCCGGGAGGAACGCAGACCATGAGCAGCCAACGCGACCGCTGGGCGGAACTGACAGGCGGGCAAGCCGGCGAGGAGTACGCCCGCCGGTTCGAGCGGCTGGCGGAGTCGGGCCACGACATCCACGGCGAGGCCGCCTTCTGCGACGCGCTGCTGAATCCTGCCGGGCGGGTACTCGACGCCGGCTGCGGCACCGGGCGGATCGCGATCCGGCTCGCCACGCTGGGTCACCTCTGCACGGGCGTGGACCTCGACCGCTCCATGCTCGCCGTCGCGCGCCGCACCGCCCCCGACCTGGAATGGCTCCACGGTGACCTGGCCCGCCTGGACGGCATCGGCCTGGAACCCGGCTTCGACCTGGCGCTCGCCGCCGGAAACGTCATCCCCTTGCTGGCCCCCGGTACCGGACCGGCTGTCGTCCGGCAGCTGGCCGCCGTACTGCGCGGCGGCGGACTGCTGGTCACCGGCATGGGACTGGACGCGGAACACCTGCCGCTGCCGGAACCGACCGTGACACTGACGGAGTTCGACCACTGGTGCACGCAGGCCGGACTGAGCCTGCGGCAGCGCTTCGCCACCTGGGACGGCGACCCGTACATCCCGGACTGCGGCTACGCCGTCAGCGTGCACTCCCGCTCCACCGACTGAACGCGAGAGCGCCCTCGGCAGGCCCCGCCCATGGCGTCACGCCGGCCGAGGCGACGGTGGGCGATGGGGAACTCCGGCAGGTCCCTCCCCCTTCCTGTGGCTCACCTTTGCCGATGCGCATTTCGACGTAACCCACCCGCACCGCTCCGTTAACATGTTCGAACTCGCGACGAACGCCCCCCATGCCCGTCCTTCGCAGGGAAAGCACGCCATTCGGCGTGCTGAGTAATGTGATCATTCAAAATCGAGCAAATTGGTTAAGTAATTGATATACATAGCAATGCGGGCGTTTTCGCGAATAAAAGGCAGAACTGCCCGCTTCGTGGAGAGTCGTCCCCGGGCGATTCTGTGGGCCGCGGTGGGTGTGGTCGCCCTCGGATTCCTCATCGCGCTGGAAGTCGCGGCGCGTCGCTGCGGTCTGCCGGGGCCGATCAGCAACCAGGTGGGGGAGCTGATATTCCCGCCCAAATCGGGATTCCTGTTGTACGCCAGCCTGGCGCTGATGACGGTGGTCCTCACCTGGCGGCAACGGTTCATCGCGTTCGGTGCCGCGATCGGCATCGACGCCGTCTTCTTCCTGGTCCGGCGGGCGGCCGACGTCAAGGTGCACGAAGGCCACCCCTTCGGCAACGGCGCGTTGTGGGTGATGCTGGGCTGTGCGGTCATCGCGGTCACGCGCCGCACCGGCAGGGAACGTGCCCTCCTGCTGAAGGGTGTCGGGCTGGGCCTGCTGCTGGTGGCCGGTCGGAAGACCGGCGACATCTGGCTGATCATCACCTCGAAGACCCGCCCCATGGTGCTCGACCAGTACGTGGCGACCGCCGACCACGCGCTGGGCGAACCGTCGTGGCTGGCAGGCCGGATCATCACCGCCACCGGCTCGATCGGCTTCAACTTCCTGGACATCGTCTACGGCCAGCTCGCGGTGGCCGCGGTCGTCGTCGCGCTGTACCAACTGCGCAACGTGGCGGCCGAGCGCCGCTTCCCGGGGCACCATCTGGTGCGCACCTTCCTGGTGATCGGCCTCCTCGGGCCGGCCATCTACATGATCTTCCCGGTCGTCGGACCGGTCTTCGCCTACGGCACCGGCGCCGAGCACTGGGCATCGGTCAGCCTGTGGTCGCACACGCCGTCCAGCGAGCAGTGGGCGGTGGGCGACCTCTGGCCGGTCACCCCGTCGCCGATCTCCGGCCCGCGCCACATGCCGTTCGACGAGACCACCCCACGCAACTGCATGCCGAGCCTGCACACGGCGTGGGCTACCGCGATCTTCATCCATTCCCGGAAGGGCCCGCGATTCCTGCGATTCGCCGGAACGTTCTGGCTGGTTGCCACGCTCGCCGCAACGCTGGGATTCGGCTACCACTACGGAGTGGATCTCATCGCCGGCGTGGTGTTCGCGTGCACGATCGAGGCAGGTCTGCGCTCGCTCGACCGCGGCTGGGACCGAGCGGGAATCCAGCCGGTCGCCTACGGTGCCACGGTCTTCGTTGCGCTCTTGGTCTCCTACCGCTACCTGCCGCTGCAGATGGCGGAGCATCCGTGGCTGTCGGGACCGCTTCTCCTGCTGGCCATGACCTCGGTGATCTACGGCTACGCACGGACCACCGCGCTGTGGGAACCGAAGACCGCACCGGCCCGGCAACCGGAACCGCAGCCCGAACTCATCTGAATCGTGTCCGCCAGGCTGCGGTCCGAGCACCGCTCGGGTGGGCCGCGATGCTGATGTCCGGCGGAGGCCGCAGCTCAGCTCAGGACGGGCAGCCGGCCCCGGCGGACTCAGGAGTGGATCGCGGCCCTTCCAGACCCTCGCGAGCCGGGTCGCGGACGGGCCTCAGCGTGGCCCGTCGCCTTGCGACGGCGGAGCGCCCAGAGCATGGTCGACCGCCCGCGGCAGGCGCTCGGACACCTGGTCGCCGAGCCGTTCGAACTCGCGCTGCAGCAGGGGACCGGCCAGCCGAGCCAGGCCGTGGAAGTCGACATGCGCCCGATAGGTCAGCTGCGTGACTCCCGCGTGTTCCTCGAAGCGCATGTCGTCGGTCGAGGTGGCCGTCTTGTTCCGCCCCACGAAGGTGAGGCGGTCCGGCTCCCACCGGACGAGCCGGTACCGCAGCTCCGTGCGACGCCCGCGGAACTCCGACACGTTGCGCCACTCCGTCCCCACGGCCACCGCGCCGGCGCCCAGCCGTTCACAGGTGACCGTGCCCGGGTCCCACATCTCGGCGTGCGAGAAGTCCGCGAGGTACCGCACGACCTCGTCCAACGGATGGCGGACGGTCAGGACACGCTCGACTTCGACCACGATTGCCTCTCCTCGCTCACTGAACCGGTGGCGCTGACCGGTCGCACCACCTCGTGTTTCGTCGGCCGGAGGGCCCACGGATGCACTGCGTGTCCAGATCACCGTGCGGGCCGCCCCGCGGTCACCCGGGATACAGCAGACGTTCCAGGGGCCCCTCCCAGCCCATCCGGGCGGATTCCTCCCCCGCAGGCACCGACGCGAACGTCTCGTCCAGCCAGTCACGAAGTTCGTCGGCCGGTACGAAGAGCACCGCAGCGGCGAAACTGCTCCGCAGCAGGATCCGGACCGTGCCCAGGCCATGGCAGGGGCAGGGCGGCCAGACCCGCACGTCGCCCTCACCGGACGGCACGCGCAGACCGGCGTACAGCAGATCCCGCGAGAACGTCCAGGGCACGATGTCGTCGGGTGAGCCGGGGAAGTCCATGCGTACGGCGAGCGGATCGGCGGGGTCGTGGACGAAGCAGACCTCGAGCTGAACGGCTTCGTCGGCGCTGAGGAGCACCCGGATGGACAGAGTGCGTCGCAGTACTTCGGGCGCCCGCAGGGAGCGGCAACGGTTCGTAGGGTCGGTCGGATGGTGCATGACGCCTCCCGGAATGGGTGAGGCCACCTCTGCCTGCTCGCCCCGACCACCGCCGGGCGAGCCTCTCACTCTTCCTTCGCCCTGACCGGGCAGGGCAGATGCGTTTCGTGGAGCCCTACGGGTGTTCGCGAAGTTGCAGGAGTCCGGCGACGGAGAAACACAGGGCGCCGGCGAGGGTGCCCCAGTTGGCGATGTCGGCGTTGACCAGGCTGCCCGTGGCGGGGCGGGTGTAGGCGGCGAGCGCCGAGACCATGAACAGGACGGAGCCGAGTTGGTTCACGGCGACGATCCACCAGCCGAGACTGTGCGGGCGCACGCAGGGCTGTCCATGGCAGATCTCGACGAAGCCCAGATGCCCGGAGACCAGGAAGAGCAGGCAGCCGATCACGTCGGGCGCCCAGATCAGCCGGTTGACCTGGTGGACGTTCAGGCCCTGGAGGAAGGAGTCCAGCAGGTCGACGGCGAAGACGAGCGTGCCCGCGAAGAGGACGAAGGCGCCCAGCCAGTCCACTCGCATCGGCTCGTAGCTCCACCACCGCCAGGGGTGGGTGACCAGCGGACCTTCGCCGCCGACGACGTGGCGAGGTGCGTTGATCACCTGGAGCAGTGAGACGTAACCCCCGGTGTTGAAGAAGAGGCCGCCCGCGAAGTAGATCGAGGCGCACTGCGTGCCGTTGCCGGAGCCGAACTGTGCGAAAGCCGCACCGGTCGCGAAAAGTGCTCCGCCGATGACGAACGCGACCGCCGCGACGGCGTTGAGTCTGCGCAGCCTGGCGATGCCTGTGGCGTCCGCACGGGTGTGCCGAGCGGTCGCCGCACCCGGAGGACGCACGGCGAGCAGCCCGCGCCGCCGCGCGAGCCGCGAATCCCACACCGCGGTGCCGCCGCCGGGAAGGCGCCAGGTGAGCCGGGTGGTGAACGGTCCCGCGCCCTCGGCGCACTGCTCAGGCTGCCCCACGGGCCGAGCGTAGACGGGGGGCAGGCCCTCGAAGTGGGCGCAACGCCGTGACGTCCGGGCTCGCGGCACTCATGACCGGATCCCCTTCGCCGTGGCAAACCCCGAGAAGAGGCCAGGAAAGACCGGAAGTACCACAGGGACCACAGGGGCGGAGGGACCACAGGGGCGGAGGGACCACAGAGGCCGGCGGACCGGAGGGTGAAGCGTCCCGATGCGCGTGGACGGTCGCGGCATCGAGCCGTTCAGTCGGGGTGTGCCGAACCCGGATCCCGTTCCGCTGCCTCGGCGACGCGTTTGATGTGCGCCAACCGCCGGTCCCAGTCGGCCGCGAGGGAGGCCATCCACCGCGCCGTCGTGTCCAGTGCCGCGGGTCGCACGGCGTAGCGGACCTCGCGTCCGACCCGGCCGCCGGAAACCAGCCCGGCGGCGTCGAGGACGGAGAGGTGTTTGACCACTGCCTGCCGCGAGACGGGCAGCCGTTCGGCGAGTGTCGTGGCAGTGGCCTCGCCGTGTGCGGCGAGGAGGTCAAGCAGTTGGCGACGCGTCGGGTCGGCCAGCGCGCCGAGGACGCTGTCGACGACCTCGGCTGCTCCGGGGCGTTCTTCCGTCACGTGGCGGAAGATTCGGCACGTGCCTTGAGCGCGTCGAGCTCCAGAGGCCAGCCCGCGCTGTGGTCCTTGAGGTTCTGACTGCGCAGCTCCTCGGAACCCGTCAGCGCCGCGAACCCGCTCTCGACGACGCGGAGTCGGGTCTTGTCGCCCTCCTGGGTCAACGTGAACTCCACGAGGGTGCTGTTGTCCTCGCGCAGTTCCTCCCCGGGGAAGGCACTGGTCCAGCGATACGACAGGTAGGTCGGCGGCTCGACCTTCTCCACACGCACCGGGAAGTCGCCGTGTTCGGGGTTCTTCGCCACCATCGACTCGCCCTCCCTGGCCACGGTGCCGGGCAGGCTCGCCTTGTCGGCCACCCAGAAACCGGGCTGGGCCACCAGCGACCAGACCCGCTCCACGGGTGCTGCGATCAGGGTTTCGCGTTCGATCCGGTCCTCGCTCATGAGGAGCTCCTTCGTCGTCATCGTCTGATGCAACTCCAGGGTTGCACATCGACTCCTAAGGTGCAACTGAAGGGTTGCGCGTCGACGCGCCGCCCCGCCGGCAGGTCTGCTCGGGCCGGACACTCAACCCGCACCGACCGCCGCCGACTGCGACGGGACGACGGGACGACCCGCGCCATCCACGCTGGGCCGACTCCGCTGCCGACCGGCCCGCCCCCGGCTGCTCCGGCGACCGGTCACCCCGACCGGTCCACCCCGCAGCCACTCCTCCTGCTCGCTGCCCTGGCGCTGGTCTCAGGTCGTACTTCGGTCCGGCGCCCGACCGCTGTTTGCGCCGGCCGCCGCGCCGCTCGTGCAGCGCGGACTCGCACCGCGCGGTCCACGGACCGGCCAACTCCGCGATCAAAGCGCCGAGATGGGCACGGGAGATGCCGCGAAGGCAGAGTGGGACAATGCCGCACGGGTCCATTCCTTGGTCGTCACACGCGAGAACTCGTGCGGCCGCCTCCACGTCACTCCCGGCGCCCTCCCCATCCCCGTTGATCATTGCTGGTGGGTGCTGCCGGAACCTGAGCGGACGGAATCGAGGATCCGTCACTTTGGGCCTCTGCGGGGGTTCGGCCCAAGGGCTGGGCTTCACAGCCACCGCTTGGCACGACAGGTCATGTCCCCAACTGGCCTGTCACGAAGATCGTCCCGTTCGGCTTGTTCGCGCGGTTCGTCCCCGGCATCGAAGGACTTCTCCTCGCCCTGACCGGGCGATCTCTCTCATCACCGGCATCCCGGCCGCAGGCAGGTCGATAGGGTCGCGTACCGCCGCCGGACCGCTGTGAGTTCACGGAGAAGACCGAGCGCGCGGTACACGGGTTTCCGCTCCTTCGCGGTCCGCCATGCCTCGCGGCGTCCGGTTGCCCGGTGGTTCGGCCATGCCGCCGGGGAAGTCCGTGTGCCGGGTTGGGCCGGGCCGTAGGATTTGGTGATCTCGTGGGGGAGGTGGTCATGGGCAGGCGACGTCCTGGGGGGCCGACGCTGGAGGAGGTGGCCGTCCGCGCGGGGGTGGGGCGGGGCACGGTCTCTCGCGTCATCAACAACGCGGCCGGTGTGAAGGCGTCGACACGCCGGGCTGTGCAGCGTGCTGTCGAGGAACTCGGCTATGTGCCCAATCTCGCCGCGCGGTCTCTGGCGGGGCGACGGGCCGATGCCGTGGCCCTTGTCCTGACGGAGCCGGACTGGAGGCAGTTCGCGGAGCCGTTCTTCTCCGAGATCGTCCGCTCGCTGGGGGATGCGCTGGCGGACACCGGGATGCAGTTGCTGCTGACCCTGGTCCGCTCGGATGCGGAGCGGCAGCGTTTCCTGGAGTACGCGCGGGGCGGCCGGGTCGACGGGGCGCTGCTGGTGTCCGTGCATGCCGGGGACCCCCTGCCGGACATGCTCGCCGAGGCGCGGTTGCCGACGGTGATGCTGGGACGGCGTTCGGGCGACGAGCACGTCAGCTACGTCGACGCGGACAACGTCGGCGGTGCCCGCAGCGCAGTCGCCCACCTGCTGAAACGGGGCCGCACGGAGATCGCCACCATTACCGGGCCGCTCGACATGTACGTCGCCCAGTGCCGACTGCGCGGCTACCAAGAGGCCCTGGTGACGGCGGGCCAGGGGGGCGAGCGGTCCCGGGTCGCCGAGAGCGACTTCACGCAGGAGAGCGGGCGCCGTGCCATGGCCGAACTCCTCGAACGGCATCCGGAGATCGACGGGGTCCTCGCCGCGTCGGACACCACGGCGGTCGGTGCTCTGCAGGCGCTGCGCGCGGCGGGACGGCGGGTGCCCGAGGACGTCGCCGTGATCGGTTTCGACGACTTTCCGCTGGCCGAGCAGACCGAGCCGCGGTTGACCACGGTCCGTCAGCCGCTGGAGGAGATCGGACGCGCCATGATCCGGCTGCTCCTGGAGGAGATGGACGAGTCCGCCGTCGCCTGGCGCCACGTCATCCTCCGCACGGAACTGGTGGTCCGCGAGTCGTCCTGACCACCTCCGGCCGGTCGCGCCCTGACCGCCTTTGGCCGGTCGCTCGTGTCCTGACCGCCTCCGGCCGGTCGCGCCCTGACCACCGTCGGCCGCTCGTGTCCTGACCGCCTCCGGCCGGTCGCGCCCCGACCACCGTCGGCCGCTCGTGTCCTGACTGCCCCCGGCCGTCCTGCCCACCGCCGGTTGATCCGGAAGCCTCCGTTCAGTGGGACGCTCCCGACCGTCGGCACCCTCGGGAGCGCTCCCAACCAGTGCGGGAGGACAAGTCGCACGCTTCCTCCGGCCTGGCATGCTGGGCGGCTCCGGCCGGGCGTCATCGAAGACTTTCGACGGGTTTCTGCCGACAGCCTTGTCAGGGACATGGAGCCTCCCTAGAGTCCCTGCCGAACCGAGGGAATGGGAGCGCTCCCATTGTCGCAGTAGTGGGAGCACTCCCCGCACCTACTTCCCCCACTCCCTTCGGAGAGGATCCGCATGCGACCGTCACCGCACCATGCCCGCAGGGCGCGTGGCCTGTTCGGCGCCCTGCTCACCTCGCTCGTCTCACTGGCCGCGCTGCTGACCACCGCCTCGGCGGCGCAGGCCGACACCACCATCTGTGAGCAGTTCGGGTCGACCACGATCCAGGGCCGCTACGTCGTCCAGAACAACCGCTGGGGCACCGGCGAGACACAGTGCATCAGCGTGAGCGACTCGGGATTCCGGATCACCCAGGCCGACGGCTCGGTCCCGACGAACGGTGCGCCGAAGTCCTACCCGTCCGTCTACAACGGCTGCCACTACACCAACTGTTCACCCGGAACCAACCTTCCCGCCCAGCTCGGCACCATCTCCAGCGCGCCCACCGGCATCTCCTACAGCTACGTCGGCAACGCGGCGTACGACGCCGCCTACGACATCTGGCTCGACCCCACGCCCCGCACCGACGGCGTCAACCGAACCGAGATCATGATCTGGTTCGACAAGGTCGGATCCGTCCAGCCGGTGGGCTCCGCGGTCGGCACGGCCACCGTGGCCGGGCGTCAGTGGCAGGTGTGGTCCGGCAACAACGGCTCCAACGACGTGCTGTCCTTCGTCGCACCGTCGACGATCAGCAGCTGGAACTTCGACGTCATGGACTTCGCCCGGCAGGCCGTCTCCCGCGGACTGGCCCAGAACAACTGGTACCTGACCAGCGTCCAGGCGGGCTTCGAGCCCTGGCAGAACGGCGTCGGCCTCGCCGTGACCTCGTTCTCCTCCACGGTCAACACCGGCGGTGGCTCCGGTGACCCCGGCGGCTCCACCGCCTGCAAGGTGGCCTACGCGGCGAACGTCTGGCAGGGCGGTTTCACCGCCGAAGTCACCGTCACCAACACCGCCACCTCCCCGGTCAACGGCTGGAAGCTCGGGTTCACCCTGCCCGCCGGACAACAGATCACCAGCAGCTGGAGCGCCGGCGTGTCCCCGTCGTCCGGAGCGGTCACGGCAAGCAGCCTGGCCTACAACGCGCAGATCGCGCCCGGCGGCCAGGTGTCCTTCGGCTTCCAGGGCAGCTATGCCGGATCCTTCACCAAGCCCGCGGCCTTCAGCCTCAACGGCACCTCCTGCACCACCGCCTGACACTTCCGCTCCTCCGGGACCCGCCCGCCCATCCGCCCTCGCCGTGGAGCGGGCGGGCCCCGGCCCACGCCCGGCGCCGGCCCCACCCCTCCCGGTCCCACCGGAAAGGTCCCACCCATGCGCCTCATGACCGACCGTCGCGGCCCGGCGACGGCCGCTCTGGCCTGTGCGTCGCCGCCCTGACCCTGATCGGACCGGCCGCCGCCGTCCCGGAACCCGCACCCCCGCGCGTCCGCCGCCCGGGTCTTCGGCGTGGGCCGCACGTACTTCGTGCTGCACGGCGATTCCACCCGCAACCGCGTGGTCGGCCACTTCAGTGCCACCCGCGACGAGATCGCGCTGGTGGACCGCAACTGCCACAAGTGGTGCTGCACGGGCTGGTCGTCTCCGGCGCCCGTCCCGTCCACCTGATCCACACCCGCAACGGCTACGGCCTGGCGGGGCCGTTGCCCCCGGCGGAACTCGCGGCGGACTCCGTCGCGGCCCGGATCGCCGCGAACCCGCTGACCCGGGATGCGGTCTCGCCGCACCCTGAGTACGCGGTCTTCACCGACTCCACCTACGACGGCCTGTGCTACGACGCGGATCCGCGGCGGCACCCACCGCGTACGGTTGACGGAGGCGCCGGGCCAGGTGGCCGCCGCCATGATCACCGTCACCCCGCCCGGCATTCCCGTCCTGATGCCCGGCGAGAACGTCGGCGCCCCCGACGGCCCGCTGCTGTGTCACCTCTCCGCCCTCGAATCCTTCGACCGCCGCTTTCCCGGATTCCGCAGCGAGACCCACGGCGTGACCCTCGACCCCGAAACCGGCGACCACCTCATCGAATGCCTGCGACCGGCAGCCGACGAGGACTCGGGCTCCGACGCCCAGGAACCCCGCGCCGTGACACCGGCCCAACGAAGCCACCCGGAGGAATCCCACGTCGAGGGCAGGTAGACCGGCCCGGCTCGGCTCCCGAAGACGTCGTACGGCAAGCCGCCATGATCCACGGGCGGCTGTTCAAGAGGCCCTGGTCCGGTGACGCCGCGATGACCTCGGGCCTAAGGTGTGCTGGTGATCTTCAAGAGGAAGCGGGAGGCTCCGAGCCTCGCCGCCATCGTGACCGAACTGGAGGGTGCGGTGGCCGCTCGCGACGGCGACCGCACCGGGCCTGCCTTCACCGCCGTGATGAACGGTGTGCAGTCGGTGTCGGACGCCGAATGCCGTCTGGCAGGGCCTCGGTTGGCGGCGCTGCTCCCCGCCTTCCCGCCCACCGGCCCGCGGCCGATGCTGGCGATGGCGGCCGGATACTGCGTCGAGCGCGGGGCCGATCCGGTGGCCTGCGCCGAGCCGATACTCGACGGTGTCCGGCAGGACCTGCTCGACGCCCTGGAGTTCGCCCGCCGTTGGACCGCCACCGGCGCGGCCGAGGACGAACTGCCTGAGCCGGACGAGAAGATCATCGACGACGCGCTGCCGGCCCGCCTCGGCGTCGACGTGTACGAGGCCACGCGGCTGGCGCTGGCCTGGTGCTCGGTCGAGGAGTGGCAGCCGCCGGCGCTCGCCGTGCTGTGCCGCAGCGCCGAGGTGCGCCGCATGCACGCCTCCGCGAACCTCCCCGCCTGCCGCGATCTGGAGGCACTGCAGCGGCACGACCTCAAGTGCCTGGCCTACGCGCTGGCTGTTCTGGACGACGAACCGATCGTGGTGCTGCACAGGCCCACTGGGGCCGGGTTCGAGGTACGCATCGGCGGCATCGGGGACAACTTCCAGTTGCACACGCTGCTTGCCCACGTCCTCGTCGGCGGGGGCCACGTGCCCGGCACTGTGCCTTCGGCGGAGAGCGTCCGCCTGGCCACGGACCCCGAGCCCGCGCAGGGGCGCACCCGGACCATCGCGACCGGTGCCTTCGAACTCCTCGCCCCGGACGGCGAGCGGATCTGGAACGAGGGTCTGCCCGACGACATCCCCGTGGTGGAGGGCCGTCGCCTGCTCGTGCTCGACGAACCGGCCTACCAGCGCAGTTGGAACGCCGACCGCTTCTTCCCGCATCTTCCCGGCACGGCCGAACTGACCCGCGTCCTGACCCCGGACGAGACGCGGAGCTGGTTCGCTCGGACATCGCCCGGCAACGAAATCCGCCGGCCCTCCTGACTCGGCGGGACCGGGTGAGGCCTGGCGAGACCGGGGGCCGGGTGGGACCGGGCAGCCACCGCCGCGGGCCGGCGGCCGGCGAGAAGCCGGAGCGGGCCGAGGGGCGGTGGGCCTGGCCCGGTGCGCCCCTTGTCAGTGCCGCGCGCTTCACTGGTCGCCATGGTGCTCACCCCATGGATGCTCAACGACCTGCTGGCCCGGCTCACCGCCCCAAGCGGGTCCTTGTACCTGCCTGCGGACATCGACCCGCATACGCTCGTCGAATCGCTGGCCGACCGTCACGGGGCCCCACGCACCCTCGCCCTGGACGGCTTCACGGATGGTTCATGAACTACCGGGAGAGCGACTGACCGCACCCCGCCGCCGACAGCACCCGCAGCCCGGTTCGTGGCGGCCTGGCACGCCACCGGTCGCGGCGCTCGCCATGGCCGACGGACGCCGTCGCGAGCCGTTCACGTGAAGGTGACGCGCATCCCGCCCGAGGCCAGGACGTCGAGCACCAGGGCGACCAGGTGCCCCCGTCCACCTGCACGACGGGAACCAGGCCCGGACCAGGAGCGGGCCGTGAACCACTTCTTGCGTGCCTGGCAGGCCCGTGTTCACCATGCCGGAACGTCAGGGCCGCTGGTGCCGTAGCAGTGGTTGGGACAGTATGCGGCGCATGGACTGGATGCCTCTGCTCTCCACGCTGATGGGTGCCGCCATCGGCATCGCTGCCACCCTGATCGCCGATCGCAACAGGTGGCGGCGCGAGGAAGCACGACATGCTCTGGAAGCGCGGCGTGCCCTGTACACCGCGTACGCCTCCGCGCTCAAGGACGCGGGGGAAGAGATAAGGGCTGTCGCCCTGGGCGATCACATGTCCGAGTCGGCGCGTGATGCGGCGGTGCGCGAAGCTTTCCGTGGGACCGGATTGCACACGGCCAGCGAGCAGCTCTGGCTCGTGGGCCCGCCGCTCGTCGTCGCGGCCGGGAACGAGGCGTTTCACAGCCTGCGTCGGATGCGCGACGCCTATGCCCGTGGGGTCGCGGTCGGCTCCGCCGAGGACATGGCCTTCATCCGGCAGCGCCGCGCCGCCATGGCCGAGATGCGCCGCCGCATGCGTGAGGATCTGGGCATCGGCCCCCTCGAGATCGAATGACCATGGCTGGAGACCCGCGCCCGCGCAGTTCGGTGGAGCGCCCGGTCCGGTGGCGGGATGCGTGCGGAGGGCGTGTCAGGCGACGAGCTCGGCGATGCTGCGGGCCGTCAGCCACAGGCCGAGGAGCAGCGAGAGCGTGACGATCAGCTGTTCCTGGTGCTGCTCCAGCCAGGTCCGCAGAGCGTTCAACCGGGCGTTCGCGACCGCGGGCGCCCAGACCACGTACAGCTCCATGATGATGAGACTGAGTGTGGCCAGCAGGCAGTAGCCGGTCAGTGCGAGCCAGTCGGTGACGGTGGAGAGCTTCGCGTCGACGGCGGTCGCGGCGCCGGCGCCGACCAGTGCCCAGGGCTGCAACAGCCAAGCCAGGCCGGCGGCCGTGACCGGGGAGGCGTTGTCGATCCGGGCGGTCCAGCGTGGCGGGCCGTGCGGGCGGGGCGGTCGGCGGTGCCGGTATGCGCTGTACAGCACCAGTGCCAGGCCGATCGCCAGCTTCGCGACGATGGCGGCAGTCGACGGCGCGCTGTGACGGGCCGGGGGCTGACCGCCGGTCAGCAGCACCACACAGGCGATCACCACGATCAGGTTGGCCAGCCACGTGAGGTTCCCCCGAGATGCGGAGGAAGCTGACAGCCGGTCAGATGGGACTCATGAGAGGACCTTTGACCATGGCTGCACCCCGGAAATACTCGCTTGAGTTGCGTGCCCGTGCGGTGCGGATGTAT
>NZ_JASTTJ010000035.1:0-71421 GCF_032248645.1 Streptomyces zaehneri | reverse complement strand
CCCGATCGAGTTCGAGGAGAAGCACTACGCCGAGCAGGCGACGGCCGAACCAACGAATCTGAACACCCGTCAACCCCTGCTGACTAGCTGATCAGCGGCTCCCGCATGACGGGGGAACCTCACCGCGAGCAGCTTCATCGAGGGCTACCGCCGTGTCAGCGTTTACATGGCCACCGGCACCGGAAAGACCCTGGTGGCCCTGCACGTCGTCCAGGAAACCGCACCCGAAGGCGCCTCCCTGGTGGCAGTCCCCTCCCTGCGACTGCTTGAGCAGACCGCCGCGAAATGGCACAGCGAAGGACGTCCCGGCCGCTACCTCGGCGTCTGCTCCTCAAGCCACCCGGCAGACCCGTACCTGGCCGGCATCCTCACCATGGTGGGCACCGCCGACGACCTGGCCTGGCAGGCAGCCGACACCCCAGGGCCGCTCAACGTGTTCTGCACCTACGACTCCCTGGACAAGGTCGTCGAAGCCCACCGCGACTTCCACCTGCCCCGCTGGGACGTCGTGATCGCCGACGAAGCCCACCGCACCGCCGGTGACTACAACAAACCCTGGGCCCGCATCCACCACGACGACCAACTGCCCGCCCGCCACCGCCTCTACATGACCGCGACGCCCCGCGTCTTCGACGAGAAGAAAGCCCGCGAAAAGGGCATCAGCCCCGACACCGTCATCGCCTCCATGGACGACGTGAGCATCTACGGGCCCGTCGTCTACCGCATCTCCCTGAGAGAGGCGATCGACGAGGGGCTCCTCGCCGACTACCGCATCGCCGGCGTCGTGATCAGAGACGAAGACCTGCGAGGCCTCCTCAACCGGCTCCCCACACACACCTGGACCGGCGAAGCCTTGCGTGCCGCAGCCGCCCAAGTCGCCCTGCTGGTCGCCCAGCACCGCTACGACCTGCGCCGCACCCTGACCTTCCACCCCTGCATCGCCGCAGCGGACGTCTTCGCCGAAACACTCCACGAGACCGCGGCCCTGATGCCCCCGGCCTACCACGCGCCCCTGCAGGTCGGCACCGTCAGCTCCCGGCAGAGTCCCTTCGAACGCCACAAGAATTACACCGGCTTCGCCTCCGCGCCCCTCAACACCCCCGCCTCACAGCAGCCGCCCCGCCGGGCCGTCCTCACCAACTGCCGCTGCTGCGCCGAAGGCGTCGACATCCCCGCCATCGACTCCCTGCTCTTCGCCCACCCCAAGACCAGCAGCATCGACATCATCCAGTCCATCGGACGCGCACTGCGCCAGACCCCAGGCGACAACAAGATCTCCACCATCGTCATCCCCATCTACATGGCACCCGGCGAAACCCTCGAGGAGGCCGTCAAGAAAACCGCCTTCCACCTGATCTACCGGGTTCTTATCGACCTCGACGTCTACGACGAGCACACCTTCCACCTCGTCGACCACTTCCGGTACCCGAGCGACCCCACCGCCACCCCCCCCAGATCGCCCCGCGCCCGGAACGCGCCGACGAGATCATCCCCGTTCTCGACCTGAACGATGTCATGGCCCCCAACCGCGTATGGGAGGCCGCCTTCGAGGTCGCCACAGACTTCTACCTCCAAAACGGCCACCTCGACGTCCCCAGCCGCTACCTCCACGACGGCCGCTTCTACCTCGGCTGGTGGATCGGCGCACAGCGCTCCATGCGCAAGAACGGCCTGCTCCTACCCGAACGCATCGCAGCGCTGGACACCCTCGGCATGATCTGGGAGCACCCTCCGCACAGCATCGAGCGAAAACTCCTCATTGCCCGCGACTACGTCACCCGCCACGGACACCTCGCACCACAGTGGGCCGAACACCACCAAGGCCTGCACCTGGGCCGCTGGCTCGCCGAGCGCCGAAAGGAAGCCAACACGCGCCGCCTGCCCTACTGCTACCAGCGGGCCCTGAACGAGATCTACCCCTGGTGGAACACCAAAGGCAGAGCCGAATGGAAACGCACCTACGCCCGCGCCCACGCCGCCGCACGCGACAAGACCCTGATCTTCCCCGGCCCGCACCAACTCACCGGCGCCGCCCCTGTGCTGACCCAATGGCTGGCCGAGCAGATCGACAACCTCGCCGGGCTCGAGGACTACCAGCGCCACCTCATGGGCGACCTCCCCATCGAGCACCCCCTGGCCCTCCTGCTGCGCCGCCCGCGAGGCTCTTCCCAACGGGCCTTCGCCCGAGGATTGAAGGCCGCCTACGCCTACCGCTGCCGCCACCAACACCTGGACGTTCCCTACAACTACACCTGCGAAGACGGCTTCGCCTTGGGAAGGTGGCTCGCCGAGAAGCGGCGTTTTCCGCAGGCCCTCTCACGAGAACAACTGGACGCCCTGGAAGTCCTCGACATGCGCTGGATCTCACGCCACCGGCACCGCACACCCTGAACCGCCGACCAACCGGCAGACCACGGGCGCGCCCCTGCGCTCCGCCCCCCGAACGAACAGCTGCACCAGATCCTCCCGGCAGCGCCCGCCGCACTCGCCCAACAGACCCGGAACCCGAGCCCGGCAGACATCACCAGACGTACCGCAGCCCAAAAGCACGAAAGAACCGAACGACCTCAACCAGGAGCACGGCATCATGACGACACCGCCCCACGCGCCCGGCCGGCTGCCTGCCTTCAACATCGGCCTCACCCACGTCACACTCCCCACCTCACAGGTACATGTCAACCGCCTGACCGAACTCATCAACGAAGTCACTCTGGGCACCGACGTGATCGTGATCGTGGTGAGCCCCGCCACCCACCTGGCCGAGACCGACGTCGATCCAAGCCGCTTCATCTGGCCGACCTGGCAGGGAGAGACCATCCCCGAGGCCCACCAGAAGTGGAAGGCCGTCTTTGCTACCCAGGACCGCACCTTCAGGGGCATCTACTACGAGGGCCCCACCCTTGAAGAGACGCAGACCTTCCGCGTCCCGGCCACCGTTCTGTCCGACGCGATGTGGAAGATGACCCAGAACGAGCCGCCCTGCGCGGTCCTGTGCACCGGCCTCACCGGAGACCCCTCCGCAGCCGAAATCACGACCGCCCTAAAAGAAGGAAGGCTCCAAGCAGTCCTGGTAGAAGCCCTGTTCGCCTAACCGCAGACCAGCCCCACGCCATCCCCTAACGTTGCACGGACACAACCCGCACCCACCGACCCGGCCCGCTCCTCTCACAACACCACTCAGCGAAGGACACCCGACACGATGGATCCCGCCGGCCACCGCTCCATCGCGCACTGAGGATCTTGTTTCAATGCCCTCTGAGGAGCCCATCGCCGAGATCTCCGCCGTCACCGCCTCCCGCACCCGCCCCGCCAGGCTCTCACTACGCCCGGACCAGCAGCGGGCGGTCGACAGCGCGGCACGTCACCTGGCACGCGAACACACCCGCGGACATATGGTCTCGGCCTGCGGCACCGGCAAAACGCTCACCGCGCTGCGGACCGCCGAAGCCCTCGACGCCCGACACCTGCTGATCGCCGTGCCGAGCCTGGACCTCATCTCGCAGTGGGCCAGCACAGCCCGCAACGACGGACGCCCAGAACCGATGATGGCCGTCTCATCCCTGGCCGCAGCCAAGCACCCGGTCCTGGCCGGAGCAGCCGTCCACAGCACCAACAACCCAGAGTTCCTGGCAACGTGGCTGGCCCGGCACGAGCACGCCACCGTCTTCGTCACGCTTGACTCCCTCCCGAGAATCGAACAGACCCAGCACACCCGTGCTCCCGTGCCGACCTTCGACCTCCTGATCGTCGACGAGGCGCACCGCACCGCAGGAAGCTGGGACAAGGACTGGACCGTCCTGCACGACCACACCCGCATCCGTGCCGACCGCCGTCTCTACCTGACCGCCACCCCCTACGCATGGGACCCCCCACGCCTGACAGAAGCACCCACCACCCGCCCCCAGCCCAAGCGCACCGCGGCCACCGCCCCCGCCTGGGACACCCCAGCCCTCGTCGCCTCCATGGCGGACACGAAAACCTTCGGCCCCCGCCTCCACACCTACACCCATGCGGATGCCATCGAGGACGGAGTCCTTGCCGACTACCAACTGGTTGTCCCGACGATCACCGACGCCCACCTGCGCACCGAACTGACCACCCCTGAAGCGCACTCCGGCTTCGGCCCGACCGCACGCCGCACCACCGCACTGCACCTGGCGGTCCTCAAAGCGATGACCGAACACGACCTCCACCACGTGATCGTGTACTTCCAGCAGGTCGCAGACGCCACGGACTTCGCCCGCCAGTTCCCCCACACCCTGCGCACCCTCGCCGAAGACCGACGCCCGGCCTGGGCAGGTGACCTGGTTGTGCAGTCGATCAACGGCACCCACACTCCCGGCCAGCGCCACGACATCCTCACCGACTTCGCCACCGCCGACCGCGCCGTGCTGACCAACGCCCAGGTGCTGGGGGAGGGTATCGACCTGCCGGCCGTCGACGCAGTCGTCTTCGCCGACCGCACCTCCAGCGTCCGCCGCATCGTCCAGGCTCTCGGCCGAGCCCTGCGCAAACCCCCCACTCAGACCACGAAGACCGCCAGCCTCATCATCCCCGCCTACATCCCCCACGGCGCCGACCCCACCGATCTCCTGGGCACCCCCTACGAAGCCCTCTGGCTCGTCACCGCGGCCCTGCGCCACCACGACCAGACCATCGCCGCCCGCGCCCCCCGCACCACCGCCAAACACCGCCTCGAACAAGGCACCCGCACGCTCCTCGCCCGCCGTTTCCGCTTCGACTTCACGCTCGACCCCGACGCCATCGCCCGGGCAATGGACCTGATCGCCTGGCCCGCCGACAACGCGACCCTCTCCGCCCCACGCCGGGCAGGCCTGGCGGCAGCGACCCGCTTCCACGCCGAACACCACCACCTACGCGTCCCCACCGACTACGAGGACGCCTACGGCTACCGGCTCGGCCCCTTCATCGCCGGCCAGCGCACCGCCCGCAGACAAGGCCTCCTCACCGAGGACTGGATCACCGAACTCGACGCGCTCGGCATGATCTGGGACGACCACGAAGCCACCTGGCAAGGCCACCTCACCACCATCACCGCCTTCCACACCGAACACGGCCACCTCGCCATCCCCCTGCACCGACCCGGCGGTCAATTCCTCGTCAGCCAGCGAGCCCTCGCCCGCCACAACCGCCTCCACCCCGACCGCCGCTCCCGGCTCGCCGCCCTCGATCCTAACTGGACCCTCCAGCACGGACCCGACTGGCACCGCAAATACCACCTCCTGCGACGCCACATCGAAGCCGGCCACAACCCCTCGACGCTGCGCCGCGACACCGTGGTCGACGACGTGAAGGTAGGCAACTGGCTGCACCGCCAGTTCTCCACCTGGGATCGGCTCACCCCCGGACAACGCGACCTCCTCGCCCGCCTGCGACTCACCCCGGCCGCCGTTCCCCTGCCCTCTGCGCGGCAGATGAGCCCACCTGGAGCGAAGCGGCCCCGTCGTTCGTTCGAGCAGAGCGCGCAGATCCTCCGGCTCTTCGTCGAGCGCTGGAACCGCCCGCCCGGCGCCCGGGAATGGGTTGAGGTCGATGGAGAACGCATCATGATCGGACCGTGGCTCTGCAAGGCGCGTGCCAAGCGGAATGCCCACCAACTCGCCGAAGAGCAGGACCGCTTGATGACAGAGATCCTCCAAGCGGACTGGGCTGCATGCGAATCCGAATAGCTGTAATTCGGCCTCACCACAGAGAAGCGGACCCCTGCGAGAGAGCGCTTGATCCGCTTCGATGGACATCCGCAGCCAACGCCTCGAGCTGGGCTGCTGGTCGACCCTTCGCATTTGAACGAGTCACCGCGCTGCCGCGCGAACGCAGTCGCAGGTTCGGACGGTGTCCAGACTGCCGGCCCCCGCAGTACGGGGTGACGGGGAGGCGCGGTTGCGCGCTCGGGAAGGCCACCGTCATGGTGGGCGCTCCCACGATTGTGACGACGCGTCAGCCGTGAGGGCCCATGGGTTCCCGGCGCGGGACCGCCCGCGCCGCTTGCCGGGAAGCGGCGCGGGCAGCCCCGCCTGCCAGAGCGGGTCCGGGCAGGGGGATCCCGTCCGGTCGGAGAGGTGGCCTGCGCTCATGCGCCGTCCGCGTGTTTCAGCCGCCGACGCCGAGACCGTGACCGAAAGGGAAAACAGGGTTGCTGCTCTCCTGAGGGACGTCGGGACGGCCCGAGGTGACCTCCTCCATGGAGCGGGGCAGCTGGAACGGCAGCCTGCCCTCGGGCCGTGCCCGCCCGAAAAGGACATCGAGGAGCGCACGGTCCTCGGCTCCGAAAAGGCCGATGAGGGCGCGGGCCCGGCCGGCGATCTCGGGGATGACCGCGGGGCGGTCCAGGTGGATGGCGACCACGGTCGGAACCCTGTCCAGGACGGAGAGGATCTCCCCGAGCCGGCCCGGCGCGAACTCGAGGCGTCCGGCGTGGAAGAACTGCTCGAACATCCCCGTGCGCGGCTCGTAGGGGGCGTCGATGCGCAGCAGCGCGAGGTCGGCCTGGGCCGGATCACCGACGAGGTCGGCGTACTCCGCAGCTGCCTCGGGCAGGACCCCCTCGACGTACAGCCGCGGGCGGCCGGAGCGGGGCAGCAACGGTCCGTCGTTCTTCAGCACGACGATCGCCCTGCGCTGCGCCCGAGCACCCTCCGCACGGAAGCCGGCCGCGCCGACCGTCTCTTCGGCCGCGTCCGGGTCGACGTAGCGGCGCTCGTCGAAGAGCCCCAAGCGGAACTTCTCGCTCAGCAGGCGCCGTACGGAGGCGTCGATGCGGTCCTCTCCGACGGACCCGGACTCGACGAGCCCGACAACGAGCTCGGGACGGTGCTCGCCACCGAACTGGTCGACACCCGCTTCGAGCGCTCTGCGGACCCGCTCGGCCTCACTGAGGTCTTCCGCTCCCCAGGCCCGGGCAGGCATGCTCTGGCCCATGAACTCGGTATCGGAGATCAGCCCCCAGTCGGTGCACACGATGCCGTCGAACCCCAACTGCTCCCGCAACAGGCCGCTGATGATGCCCTTGTTGAAGCCGAAGCCGATCTCCTCGTACTCGGTGCCCACGGGCATCCCGTAGTACGGCATCATCTGCGTCGCGCCGGCGGCGATCGCGGCTCGGAAGGGCGCGAGGTGGTAATCGAACCTGCCGCCCGGGTAGATCTGCTCACGGCCGTAGGCGAAGTGGGGGTCCTCGCCGTCCTTCTGCGGGCCCCCTCCGGGGAAGTGTTTGACCATGGCGGCGACGCTGTCTTTCCCGAGCGTGCCGCCGGGACCGTGCAGACCGGCGATGTACGCGCTGACCAGCCGGGACGTGAGATCGGCGTCCTCTCCGAAAGTTCCGACGGCGCGGGCCCAGCGCGGTTCGGTGGCGAGGTCGATCTGCGGATGCAGAGCGACGCGCAGGCCGACCGCCAGGTACTCGCGGCGGACGGTGTCCGCGAAGCGCCGGACCAGATCGGTGTCCCGGGTCGCGGCCAGACCCAGTGACTCGGGCCACTGGGAGAACGGCCCGGCCATCATGGCCGCGCCCGGATTGTCACTGAAGGCGTGGCGGGGATCGGTGGAGAGGGTGACCGGGATGCCGAGCCGGGTGTCGGCTGCCATGGCCTGCAACTCGTTGTGCCGCTCGGCCATCTGCCGGGGAGAAGCCGAGCCGAGGACGCTGAAGTGGTTCATGGCCAGCGCATCGATCATGGTGTGGGGAGGAGCGGCAGGCGCCTGCTCGTTGTCGGAGGCCCAGGCGCCGTCCGGCCGGATCATCACCATGGTGTGGAAGAGGAGCCCGGCCTTCTCACGCAGGGTCATCCGGCTCAGGAGGTCCTCCACGCGCGTGCGCAGAGGCTGCTCCCTGTCACGGTAGGGGGCGGGGGTGCCAGCAGGCATGAGGGGTTCCTTGCGATAGGCGGACGAGGCGTTTCAGACCACGGAGCGGACGAAGCGGATCGCGAAGGCGCCGACGAAGGCGCACACGGAGCCGAACAGATAGAGCGACAGGAAGTTGGTGCCCTGCGGGCTCGCGATCCCCAGCAGCAGGGGGGCGATGACCGGGATCAGCGACTGGGGCAGGGTGTTGGCGACGTTGAGCAGTCCCAGGTCCTTGGCAGCGGTTTCGGGGTCGGGCAGCACCGCGATGGCCAGCGCCGTGTCCACGGCTCCATAGGACCCGAGCCCCAGCCCGAACAGGGTCATGGCTGCCAGGAACACCGGGGTGCTGTGGGCGACGGAGTTGAGTGCGAGGCCCGCCACGACGACGAACGCGGAGACGAAGACGAACGGTTTGCGGCGCCCCGTACGGTCGGAGAGCCAGCCGCCGGCCAACGCGCCCACGAGGGATGCGGCGGTCGACAGCGTGGTGGACAGTGCGATGGTGTGCGTCGCCTCGACCGGAGACTGGTGAAGACGGTTCACGATGAAGAAGAACTGGTAGCCGGTCGTCGCCGCAAGCCCGCAGAAGATCAGGAAGCGCCCCAGGAAGTTCCAGGCGAAGTCCGGGTGACGGCGGGGAGAGACCCAGAAGGACTTCAGGAAGGCGCCCATCCGCAGGCCGGGCACGCTGGTGCGCGGGAACTGTGCCTCACCGCGCATGGCGAAGCACAAAAACACCACGGCGGTCAGGCCGACGAGCGCGGGCACGGCGAACAGCAGCAGCACGGAGTGCACGAGGAACGTGGCCAGGAGGCTTCCGAGCACCATGGCCAGACTGGTCATCCCGCCGAGCGCGCCGGAAATGCGGCCGCGCTGCGCGGCAGGTATACGGTCAGCCACTACGGCGTTGAGGGACGCACCCACGGCATTCGACCCGAGCTGGGAGAGCGACCATCCGATGGTCAGCCCCGCGACGCTGCTGGTGAGTCCGGCGACCGCTACGCCGGCTGTAGTGACGAGCATGCCGCCCAGGATCCAGGGGCGCCGGCGGCCGAAGCGCGAAGTCGTGCGGTCGGACAGAGCCCCGAAGAGCGGGTTGCTGACAAGAGCGAGGACCGCTCCCACGGACATCACCAGGCTGAGAGTGGTGGTCGCGGATTCCGGCGCGATCTGGGAGACGCGCAAAGAGAGCGACACCGTCAGGGGGGTGAAGATGGCGAGCGAAACGCCTGCCTGTGCGCAGACGAGAGCTGCGATGAAGAGGGGGGAGGGCGCGGGACGGACGGTGGGGGAACCGTCTGCTCCGGCAGCGGAAAAGGAGACGTGCGGGAGGGTCATGGCGGCTCCTGCGGCTCGGGCAGTTGTCGATGCGGCATCGACGGGCTGAAAGACGAAGCGGGTACCGAAGGGCGCTGGCGGGGCTTCACGTACGCCATGTCATGCGCGCGTTGACGCACCGGGCGATCAAAGGCCGGTCGGGTGACACGGCACGGCTCGGAGCAGACATCCTGTGCGCCGCCGGGCAGCCGCCTCTTGGGCGGTGAAGTCTCGGGGAGCACCGGATGGGGCGCGTAACTGCGCGCCGTATCCGCTCTTGGCGGATCAGCGGAATGTGTTGTTCACCAGCCGTGATGGCAGTGGATGCGCAATTCGGTTTCTGCGGCTCGGCGCGAACCGATGTCGCCTCTGCGGATGCGTCGACCGGTCCTGATCAGAGATGGTCCGGCGGACAGCCGGCCCGCCGGGTCACGGCCGGGACCGGCTGACTGCCGTCGACTGGTCGAGTGCGGTCAGAACAGGCAGCAGGACACGGTCCACGAATTGCTGCTGCTCAGTGGAAGAGATCTTCTTTCGCAGGACTACTCCGCGCACGAGCGCATGTCCGAGGAACGACTCGAACAGCACGTCCGACAACGCAGGGTCCTGGAGTTCGCCTCGGCCGATGGCACGCTGGACAACATCCCCGCCATTACGGCGCATCGGGTCCAAGGCCGCACTGCCCGCCTGTGCCTGATGTGTACGGCGACGTATCTGTCCTGTGACCGTACGGCGGCGCTCGCCCTCGTCGTGCGAAGGTATCGATCAGATCTGGTCGACGGGAAGGCGTACGACGAGACCGTCCAGGGCGGGCGACAGGGAGATCTGGCAGCTCAGTCGACTGAACTCGGTTGGTTCCAGAGCTGCTTCGAGCATGGCGTCCTCCATGTCCGATCGTGGCTCCAGACGCTGGTCCCACGGAGGTTCGACGTAGCAGTGGCAGGTCGCGCACGCCGCGATGCCGCCGCACTCGGCCAGGATGCCCCGGACGCCGGTGCGGACCGCGGCGCGCATGAGACTCTCCCCGGCCGTGCCGGAGCGCCGTTGGGTGGAGCCGTCAGCCGACACAAAGGTCAGCTCGACCGTCATCAGGACTCCGTCCCGGCGATCGAAGGGACCGAGGGACCGGTCATCGGGTAGGGGGTCAGTTCGGTGACACGCTTGCCGTCATCGCTGAAGCGGACCTTCGTGCGGAACATCATGCGGACCCGGTTGTCCTGCCACACGCCGTGGAGGGGATCCACACGGAAGAACACCTGCCGCAGTCGGACACCTGCCCGACGGAAGTTCTCGTACATGTCCGAGTCCTTGAGCCAGTCGAACTGCTCGTGGCTGAGCTGCAGCACATGCTCGATCTCGTCGGGCTCCTCCAGGAAAGTGGCCCGCCCCGTGACCTGGACATGCCGTGCCTGCGTGCGGCCGTCGAAGCCGTCCGAGGGCATGTGGGCGATGGTGTAGCTGACCCGTCCGTCGCGCAGGATGCTCGCGTACTTGCGGGTGTAGGTGAAGGTGTGCAGGTAAGCCCTCAGCCCGTCGCCGGCGAAGTGCATCATCGCGACGGACGGGAAGCCGTCCTCGTCCAGGACCGCGACTGCCCCGATCTCTTCCTCACGCAGCAGCTCGGCGATGGCCAGCGTCGCGTCGTCTGCAGTGGGTTGGGTGACCGCCATAGTGTCCTCCAGAGGCTTAATGTGTACGGCACCGTACCGTTGCGCTCATGTTGCCGCAATGCTTCCGGCACTGTCCCTATGTCAAATGTGTACGGTAGCGTTTTGTTCATGGAGCTTTACGATGTGGTCATCGTCGGTGCCGGTCAGGCAGGCTGCACCACGGCCACACAACTACGCGCCCTCGGATTCGACGGAACAATCCTGTTGATCGGGGAAGAGTCCGCTCCGCCCTACCAGCGCCCGCCGCTCTCGAAGGGCCGCCTCAGGGCAACCGCGGAGCCCGCCTCTCTGGAACTGCGTCCTGTGTCTGTCTACGGCGACGAGCGCATCGAGCTGCGACTCGGCAGCCGGGTCGAGACGGTGGATACCGACCGGCGTTTCGTCGGCCTCGCGGACGGCACGAGAATCGGCTGGCACCGTCTGGTGCTTGCCACCGGGGCCGCGCCCCGTCTGCCCGCGTTGCCGGGAACCCGGCTGTCTCAGGTGCATGTCCTGCGGGATCTCGATGATGCGGACAGGCTGGCGGCCGCTGTGGGGCCGGGACGTCGCCTCGTCGTCGTCGGTGGCGGCTACCTCGGGCTGGAGGTCGCCGCCTCTGCCCGCAGCATGAAGACCGATGTCGCTGTGGTGGAGGCGCAGGACCAGGTCCTGGCGCGCGTGGCAGGCTCCGAGGTCGCGTCGTTCCTGGCGCGGTACCACGAGTCACACGGTGTGCGCATACGCGTGAAATCTCAGGTCGAGGCCTTCGAACACGCCGATGACGGACAAACGGTTGTGGTGCGGATGGCGGAGGGCGCACACCTGCAATGCGACGCGGTACTCCTGGCTGTCGGGGCGTCGCCGCGAGTCGTGCTCGCCCGTCAGACCGGCCTTGCCTGCCAGGGCGGCATCCCCGTCGACCTGCGCGGGGCCACTGGCGTCCCCGGTGTCTACGCCGTCGGGGACGCCACCGTGCGTCCCGTGCCCCCTGACGGCCGCCGGATGCGTCTGGAGAGCGTGCAGAGCGCCAACGAGCAGGCCCGCAACGCCGCCGCGGACATCTGCGGCATGCCCCCGCGCCCTCATGAGACGCCGTGGTTCTGGTCCGACCAGTACGACCTGAAAATTCAGATCGCAGGCCTCAGCGCAGATGCAGATGCGGCAGTGGTGCGAGGAGACCCCCGAGGCCCAGGTTTCGCGGTCTTCCACCTCAAGGGGGGGCGGTTGCGCGCGGTCGAGGCCGTCAACGCCCCCAGGGACTTCGCTCTGGGACGGAAGTTGATCAGCGAGGGTGTCCACGTTTCGGCTCCCACCCTCGCGGATCCGGCGACGCCGCTGCGGGACGCGGTGCTCACGGCAGGTGAGTTCGTGCCCGGATGACAGCCACCGGGCCCGCGGCCAGAGCGGACCGCAGTGCTCTCGCTGTACCCGATGAACAGCAAGCCGTCGGCTGTCGGACGAACCCCGGGCATCGAGGTTCGTTCCCGGTCCGGACGCGGGTCCGCGGTCGGCAGGCCGTCGAGGATGCGTCCGACGAGTCCGACGTGACGGCTGCCTTCTATCTGTGAGCGCCGCGGTACAGGCTTCAGGCGACACGCGGCTGCTCACCGGCGAGGCGCTCGGGGTGGGCGGCAGGAAACAGCCCCAGCCGAGCTCGTCGGCTGGGGCTGCATCACTCGCCGGCCCTCTGGGGGTCGGCTGTGACCGCCGGCAGTGCCGTCCCCTGCTCCCCGGCGGCCGTCCCATGCTCCACGCGGCATGGGGGTCTGGTGATTACGCGGTTGTCGCGCCGCTGGTGTGAGCTGCTTCGCGGTCATGGTGAAGGAACTGGCGCAGCCTAGTGAGTGTGTGGGGGTGGATCCGGTGCCAGCCC
Organism: Streptomyces zaehneri; assembly: GCF_032248645.1. NCBI lineage: Bacteria > Bacillati > Actinomycetota > Actinomycetes > Kitasatosporales > Streptomycetaceae > Streptomyces > Streptomyces zaehneri. The sequence continues at coordinate 58,713 of NZ_JASTTJ010000035.1, read as the reverse complement.
TTGCGGTCGTAGAGCCAGGTCACGCCGAAGCCGATCAGCAGACTGGCCACGAGGCCGGCGCCCAGTGTGATCCAGGCACGGTCGAGCCCTGCGGCTCCCTGCGCGTCGAAGTACATGATGGCGCGTACTCCGTCGGAGATGGCCCGCTGCGGTTCGAACCGGGCCAGGAACTGCCAGAACGGGGGCATCGCCTGCAAGGGGACGGCGCCACCCGAGGTGGGGATCGCGGCCGCGACGAAGAAGATCATCGCGGCGACGATGCCCGGCCCGCCGAGGGCGGCCAGCACGGTGAGCGTGCCGATGCCCACCGCGGAAGCCGCAGCGGTGCCGAACACCCAGAGCAACAGTGAATGCGGCAGGTCGAGGTGGAGAGCGAACGTGGACACCGCCAGGATCGCGGCGGACATGACGGCGGATGCGCCGACCATGACGAGGTACTTGGCCAGGAGGGTCTGGCGCCGGTTGATGCGCTGCGGCAGGGCCAGATGCCTCTTGGGGCCCACCTCGTTCGCGCTGTAGCCGAGTGCGGAGTCGGTCGTCGCGTGGATGAGATTGGCTCCGAGGAAGCCGGACATCATCAGCAGCAGCGCGTAGAAGAATGCGGTCATGCCCTGGCCCGTGCGGTCGCCGAGGGGCGCTCCGGCCTGTGTGGTGACCGATACCGGGTCCTTCACAAGCGCCTGGTTCGCGGCCGGCACCGGCGCTCCTGCCTTCTGGGCCTGCTGCAGGATTCCCGTCGCGGCTCCCGATGAGGCGCCGCGGACGGCACTTTCGGCGATCTGCTCACCGATCGAGGAAGCCATGGACCCCGCACCGTGGTTGGTGAGAACCGTGACCGCCGGCTTCTCCGGGGCGGTGCCCAGGAGGCTGAGCATCTTGGTGGTGTAGTCGTGCGGCAGGACGACGGCCGCGAACAGTTCGTTCCGTCCGATCGCCTGCTTCGCCTCGGCGAGGGAGGCGAAGGTCCTCCACTCCACCGACGTGTGAGGCTTCTGCGGCTGCGCGGCGATGCCTGCCGTGACCTGACGGCCTACGTTCTGGTGCCCTGCCTCCTTGGTCGAGACACCCCTGTCCAGGCTGACCAGGCCGATCGGGGCATCTCTGAGGTCGGCGCCGGGATTGGCGACGCTGCCGTTGAAGAGCAGGGTGATGAGGCAGAGAGCGAGGGTGAGCAGTCCCGCCGGGACGAGCCACACCTGAGGGGTACGCAGTAGGCGTGCGGCCGTGGTGACCGCGGAGTGCTCGGGAGAAGCAGAGGGCATGGGTTGATTCCTGGCGGCAGAGGAAGCTATATGAGTATAGCTATAGAGTTAGAGGTATTACGTCTGACCAGGCTGCGGGATGTCGCTGCAGGGTGGTCGGTGTCGCCTACGAGGTCGGTGCCAAGGTGCGTGCGAGTTCCCACAGGTCGGGCAGTGCGGCGCTGATGCGCCGCTCGGCCCCGGCCGGCAGCTGCTGCAGGGCCTCCGTGATCGCCTTGCTCAGGCTCTCGTTGACCTCGTCGCCGGCGGTGATCATCTTCCCTGTGGGGTGCAGCTCCACGAACCGTCGGTCGTGTGCGCTGGGGCGGCGGTCGATGAAGCCGTCGCGGGTCAGCTGGGTGACAAGGGTGCTCACGTTGTTGGGCTGCATGCTCAGAGCGGTGGCGATCTCGCGGACGCTGATGCCCGGCCGGCTGTCGATGAGGCGCAGAACCTCCACCTGGGCGAGCGGGCGGGTTGACTGGCCGGTCGGCGGCGTCTGGCGCTGGCGGAGCGCCCGGTGCAGCGTCCATGCAAGGCGGATCAGGTCGTCGGGCAGCCGTTCGGGCTCTCGCTCGCTCACGCACCCACTATACCTCTAAAGCTAGAGCTGTATCGCCGGTCGAGCTGCGGTCGGTCGCGCCCGGCTTGACGGAAGGGGTGAGGGCTATAACTCTAGCATTAGAGGTATAGCCCTAGATTTACACACCCCCTCTCTCGCATCTTGGCGTTTCGCCTTCTATGCTGACCGTAAAGCAGGACATGAGTCCTCTTATTCAGGACTGGAGCCGTCATGAGTCCCTCCAACGCTTCGGCCGGCCGACCGGCCGAGCCGAAGATCGAACGCTCTCTCACCCTGCATCTGCGCGGCGACTGGGGCACCGCGAACCTGCACCGGGTCTGCGGATGGATCGCCCAGGAGCTCGCGGACCGCTGCGGGCCCCACACCCGGATCGCCACGTGGAACAGCCGGGGCTTCAGCGACGCGGTACGGGCCGTGGGCCGGGGAGAGGTGCAGGTCGCCCTCACCACACCGACGGCTTTCGCCGCCGCGGCGCTCGACGGCCGCGGCGTCTACGCGGACGAGTTCTTCCCGGACCTGCGCGCGCTCGGGGTGGTGCCGCAGCGGGACCGCCTGGTCGTGGCCGTGCACAAGGACCTCGGCGTCACCACTTTCGCCGAACTGCGTCAGAGCAAGCCCGCCCTGCGGCTCGCCACCTCGGTCCATGACGGCGTCAACCACGTGGGACTGGCCGCCCACGAGCTTCTGACACGTGCGGGCGTCGACGTAGTCGGCTGGGGCGGCGAACTGCTCGAGGACGAGCGCCCGTTCGAGTCGTTGGACCACGCGACGGAGGGACGGGCGAACGCCATCGTCCATGAGGCGATCATGCTGCCCGCGTGGCAGGAGATCGGCCGCCACTTCAACTTCCTCGAAGTCGAGGACGACGTCCTGGACAGCCTCCATGACGACTTCGGCTGGCCGGCGGCAGTCGTCGACGACGAGTACTTCCCCGGCCGGACGGCCTTCAAGACCCTCGACTTCTCGGACTTCCTCGTATGTACCCGCGCCGACCTGGCCGAGGACGTCGCCTACGCCATCGCGTGGGTGCTGGGGGAGACGCGGCACCTCATCGAAGGGCAGTACCGGCACCTGGCTCCGGAACGCAGCCCCATCACCTACCCGCTCGACCCCGCCACCATGGGCAGGACCACGATCCCCCTGCACCCCGGCGCCGCCCGCTACTACGACGCCCTGCCCACCGCATGACACCCGCCCAGGCCCGCAGGCTCGCCGTGGAAGCCTCCCATGCCCTGGCCGCGGCCGGCCAGGGCGACATGGTCTGGGGGCACGCCGCCGTGCGCGACCCGGACGGCCGCGGCATCTGGATCAAAGCCCCGGGCTGGGGCCTCGAAGAAGTCCGCGACGACCGGCTGCAGCTCGTCTCCCACGAAGCCGAGGTGCTCATCGGCGACGGGACCGCACACAAGGAGTGCCACATCCACCTCGAGGTGCTGCGCGCTCGCCCGGAAGCGCACTGCAGCGTGCACACCCACGCGGTGTCGGCCATCGCATTCGCCGCCCTCGGTGTGCCCCTCCTGCCGCTCTCCCACGAGGGCGCCCTGTTCGGGGGCGAGGATGTGCCGAGGTTCAGGGAAACGGGAGGGCTCGTCAGCAGTCCCCAGCTGGGGGAGAAGCTCGCCACGGCTCTTGGCGAGGCCCCCGCCGCCCTCATGCCCAAACACGGGCTCGTGGCCGCCGGACACACCGCCGCGGCGGCCGTCATGCACGCCGTACTGCTCGACAGCGCCTGTGCCATCCAGCTGCGGGCCCAGGCGGCTGGCCGGGCGGTCGTCCACTCCGACGCCGCGGAGGCCCGCGCCAAACGTGCCCAGTGCTGGCCCGACAGCCAGCTGGAGGCCGGCTACCGCTACCTCGTCCGCAAGGCGGCCACCACGCTCGCCTCGGCCGGCTCGTCTTCTCGCCCAGCCTGACGCCGGGCCCCGCAGCTTGCACTTTGCCCAGGGTGTGAGACCCCGTCACACCGGTTCCCCCGATCCACAGCAGAAGGACTTGCGCCATGACCGACCAGCCCAACTCCACCGCAGCCACCGACTGGACCACCCTCTCCACCGGTGACGGACCGATGCGCGTCTTCGTCGCGCGGCCCGCACAACCCACGAACCGGGCCGTGGTCGTCCTGCAGGAGGCTTTCGGAGTCAACGACCACATCCAGGACATCGCACGCCGCTACGCCGCTCGTGGCTTCCTCGCCCTGGCTCCGGACCTGTTCCACCGCAACGGTGCCGGCACCCTCGCCTACGAGCAGCACGCCGAGGCCATGCCTCTGATCGGCGCCATCGGACCGGACGCGATCGTCACCGACGTCGAAGCCGTCCTGACGCACCTCGCCGAGAAGGAGAACGTGCCCGCCTCCCGTACGGCGATCCACGGGTTCTGCTTCGGCGGCCGCGCCGCCTTCACCGCCGCCACCGGCATCCGCGGCCTCGGCGCCACCGTCGTCTTCTACGGCCCGGGCATCGCAGCCGGCCCGCACGCGGTCCTGGACCGGGCCGCGAACATCGACGCCCCCATGATGCTCCACGTCGGCGCCGAGGACCCCACCATCCCCAGCGACCAGGTAGCGGCCATCGAGGGAGCCCTCACCGCCGCCGGGGTCACCTTCGAGAGCTACGTCTACGAAGGCGCCGGGCACGCCTTCGCCTGCGACGCCCGGCCCCACATGTACGTCGAGGACAGCGCGAAGACCGCCTGGCAGCGCACCCATGCCTTCCTCGACGAGTACCTTCCCGCAGCCTCCTGATCACACCCCTACCGACGGAACAAGGACGTTTCATGGGTACTGTCACCGAAGTCATCGCGGTCGTCTGTTCCGACCAGCCCTCCCGCACCGTCGAGCGGGACGAGCACCTTCTGCTGTCCCCTCCGCACCCCAATCCCTTCCCGGTAAAGCTCTGGCGCGATCACGAGCCACTGAGCGTGGTGCACTTCCCCCACGCGTACGAATCCGTGCCGTTCGCCCCGCCGCGCGGCATCTACGAGAGCGCCCAGGTCCGCGTCGAATGGCAGACGATGGACAACCGCCAGCCCTTCTACCACCGCAACTGCGACGTCGACGAGATCTCTTACCAGATCGCCGGCGAGCGCACCCTGATGACCGAACTAGGGACCGTCGAGCACCGGCCCGGAGAGTTCTCCCGGCTGCCCCGCGGTGTCGCCCACGACAACTACGGGCGGCGCGAGAGCCACCTGCTCTTCTACACGCCCGCCCCCGTCAGGGAGGAACGCCCCCCGGTCAGGCGGTCCGAAGCAGTGTTCCCGCCCTTCCCCGGCTGGGAACCGGGCAACATCAACGAGGCGGTCACCCAGTGCATGGGCACGCCCGGCCATGACATCACCGTCGCCCCCATCGACGAACAGCGACTGCTGGAACAGGTACACGCCGAGAAGGAACGCCTCAGCGTCCTCACCGGGACCGACGAAGTCGGCATGACCTGGCTGTACCGCTCCGCCGGCTTCCGTCTGGGTTCCGTACGGCTGCGGCCCGAGGGCGAGCGTGTCTACCGGCGCACCCTGGACGCCGACGAGATCCAGTACCAGATCAGCGGCCGCCGCACTCTGGTCAGCCAGCGCGGCATCGCCGAGCTGGGACCGGGCGACTTCGTCCGCATCCCGCTCGGTATCGCGTACACCAGCGTGTGCGCCGAAGCCAGCGAACACATCGCCCTGTTTGCCGACCGCGAGCTCCCGCAGATCGCCGAAACGACCAGGACCGCCGAGCCGTACACCCCCGAACGCCTGGCCGCGCTGCAGCACTGAAACGACGTAGGAGCCGCACATCATGAACGCCATGCTCGCCGCGCGCGCCCAGAAGGGCTCCGACGCGCTGCACCTGCACAAGATCGCCATCCCTGAGCCGGGACCCCAGGACGTCCTGGTGAAAGTGGCCTCCGCCGGCCTCGCCCCCGGGATGATGACCCTGCTCGCCCAGGGCGCCTTCAAACACCTGCCCACCACACTCGGACACGAGGCCGCCGGCACCATTGCCGCCGTGGGCAACCAGGTGGAGGGAATCGGCATCGGCACCCGCGTGCGGGTGCACCCCAACCTCAACTGCCGTACCTGCGGATACTGCCGCTCCGACCGGGACATGATGTGCCCGCAACAGGCGATGATCGGACACGCCGCCTTCGGCGACGTTCCCATGCCGCTGTACGACCGCTACCACGACGGCGGACTGGCCGAGTACATCCGGGTACCGCACTGGCTCGTCGACACCCTGCCCGACAGCGTGTCCTTCGACGTCGGCGCAAAGGTCCACGACCTCGCCAACGCCATCCGCGCCCTCAAATGCGCCGACCTGCCGCTGGGCGCCACCCTCGTGGTCACCGCCGCCACCGGCACGATGGGCACCGCCACCGTCAAGCTCGCCCGGCACTTCGGCGTCTCCCGTCTCATCCTCGTCGGACGCAGCGCCGAGCGGCTGGACGCGGTCCGGCCGCTCGCAGGTGACGTACACACCGACATCGTGGCACTCGACGAACTGCCGTCGAACTGGGCGAAAGAAGGCGGCCTCACCCGCGCCCTGCGCACTCTGGTCCCGCAGGGCGCGGACGCGGTCCTCGACTTCGTACCGGAAGGACCCGCCACCTCCCAGGCGCTCGCCGCCCTGGCAACCGGCGCAAGCCTCGTGCACATGGGCGCCAACCGCAGCCCGCTGCTGTTCCCGATGATCGCCGTCATGGTCAACTGCTGGCGCATCGTCGGCACCCGCGCCTGCACTCGCACGGACGCCCGAGAAGCGCTCACCCTGCTCGAGCGGGGCGCACTGGACGCGGAGGAACTCATCACCCACCGCTACCCACTGGCCGCAGCGAACGAAGCCGTCGCCGCGCTGCAGAACCGGACAGAACCGATCTGGATGGCGGTGGTCAACCCGTGACCGCGGCACAGCTTCCCGTACTCGTCGTGGGCGGCGGTCCTGTCGGCCTGACCGTGGCGAACCTCCTCGCCGCCCGCGGCGTGCCACTCGTCCTCGTCGAGCGCAACGCCTCCACCAGCGATGAGGCCAAGGCCATCAGCCTGGACGACGAGTCCCTGCGAACCCTGCAGACGGCAGGTCTCGCGGACAAGGTCCTGGAGGTCGTCGTACCGGGCACCGGAACCCGCTACTACGACCGCAAAGGCCGGCCTCTCTTCCACGCCCGCGGCCCACAGCCCTACCGTCTCGGCTTCCCGTTCAAGAACCAGTTCGCCCAGCCCGAACTGGAAAAGCTCCTCCTGGACGAGCTGAAATCCCGTCCCCAGGCGGACATCCGCTTCTCCACCGAGCTGATCACCGTGACGGAGAATCCCGACGGCACCGGTGCCACCGCCGCGATCCGCTCACCCGGTGACACCGACACGGAAGACCTCCAGGTCAGCTGGGTCCTGGCATGTGACGGAGGCCGCTCCACCGTACGAGAACTGCGTGGCATCGACATGACCGGCACCAGCCACCAGGACGTCTGGCTGGTCGCCGACACCACCGGCGACCACCACGACGAGCGCTACGGCATGCACCACGGCACCCCCGACCGGCCCACGGTGATCGTGCCCGGCCGCGGCGGCCGCTGCCGCTACGAGTTCCTCCTGTACCCCGGGGAGGGCGAGAAGGGAGCAAGCCCCGACTTCGAGACCCTGCGCAGACTCGTCGCGCCCTACCGTCCCCTGACCGAGGACCAGGTGGAACGCTGCACCGCGTACACCTTCAACGCCGTCGTCGCCGACCGGTGGCGCGACGGGCACATCCTGCTGCTCGGCGACGCCGCGCACATGATGCCGCCCTTCGCCGGCCAAGGCCTCAACTCCGGTATCCGGGACGCCGCGAACGTCGCATGGAAGATCGACCACGTGTGGCACGGCCGTGCCGGACAGAGCCTGCTCGACACCTACGAGGCGGAACGGCGCCCGCACGCCACCGCGATGGTCCGCTACTCGGAACGACTCGGCGATGTCGTCATGACCACCGACCGGCGCCGTGCCCTCCTGCGGGACGTCGCCGCCCGGACTCTCCTGCGCATACCACCGGGGCGTCGCTACCTCACCGAGATGCGGTTCCGTCCCCACGCGCGGCACGAGGCCGGCCTGGTGGTCGGAGACCACGCACTGACGGGCACCCAGCTCCCCCAGCCACGGGTCCTGGTCCCACCGAGCCTGCATCCCCAGTGGTTCGACCAGGTTCTCGGCCGGTCCTTCGCTCTGCTGGGCATCAACGTCCCGGAAACCGCCTGGCAGTGCTTCGACGGCACCCCATGGCCGGACGACAAGCTCGACATCAAGCGGATCGACGTGCTGCTGGACGACCGGCTGCCCTCGGCGACGGCAGCACGCGAAGCTGTCGCGGACGCGGACGGCCGCCTGGAGGAAGCCCTCGCCACGGCCCGCAACCGGTTCGTCCTGGTCAAGCCCGACCGTTACATCGCCGCTGTCATGGGACCCGATGACATTCCTGCCGTTGCCGAGGCATTGCGCAGGAACATCCAGTGACCTTGATCCCGACGACCACGGCCGCCGTACGAGTCTACGAACACGGCGGCCCTGAGCAGCTTGTCCACGAACAGCGGCCCCTGCCCGCGCTGGGCCCCACCGACGTGCTGGTGGCCGTCGACACCGCCGCCGTCTCGGGCTGGGATCTGAAGTACCGCCGCGGACTGCAGCCCGGCACGAAACTCCCGGGCCGTAACCCCTTTCCCATGCCCCAACAACTGGGACGGGAAGCCGCAGGAACGGTCGTCGCCGCCGGGCCCGACACCCGGCTGCTGCACGTGGGCGACCGGGTAGCGGCCGTCGTCCACCCTGAGAACCCCCATGCCCCGGAAACCTACCGGGGCCTGGGGAACCTCTCCACGGGCATCGCCATCCCAGGCCATCAGGGCCCGGGAGCCTACGCCGAGTACATCGTGCGTGACGAGCGGCTCTTCCTGCCGGTGCCCGACCACGTCGACCTGGAACAAGCAGCCATCACCCTGTGGCCCTACGGCACCAGCCACCGCGTCCTGCGTGACCGTCTGCGGGTCACCGCGGGCGACACCCTGCTCGTCACCGGAGCCGCCGGCCCTATGGGCCTGGCCACCATCCAACTCGCCCAGCTCTTCGGCCTGCGCGTCATCGCCACCACCCGACACGCCGAGCGAGCCGACGCTCTGCGCAGCGCCTGCAGTGCCGAGGTGGTCGTCACCGACGACCTCGACGCCGCCCGACACGCCGTACGGGACCTCACCCACGGCCAGGGCGTCGACCACGCAGTCGACTACTCCACCCACCGCGACCTCCTGCGCCTGGCCCTGGACGTGCTGCGACTGGGGGGCAGGCTCTGCCCGGCGGCCGGTGAACAAAACCCGCCGGGCCCGATGCCGTTCACCGTCTTCGACCTCACCCGTCTGGAAGCCGACATCGTCGGCGTCCGCGGAGCACGGCACGAGGACGCCCTGCGCGTGATGGCCCTCCTGGCCGACGGCAAGCTCCACTCACGGATCGCGGCACGCCTCCCGCTGGCCGACGCTGCGAAGGCCCACGAACTGATGGAACGAGGCACCACCGTCACCGGGCGCATCCTCCTCAAACCCGGGACCTGAAAGCGCGCGGGTGGCCGGTCCTGCCCTGACCCGGCCACCCGCGTTTCCTCATCGCACGAGAGAAGAAGCTCTTGCCCACCCTCACCACCGTCGCAGTGGCCCGCACCGGCGAGGACACCTTCCACTGGGAACGCGCCGTCCTCGACGACCCCGGCCCCGGCGAAGTCCTCGTCCGCCTCGTCGCAGCCGGCCTGTGCCACACCGACCTGTCCGTCCTGGCCGGACGCCTGCCCACCCCTCTGCCCGCAGTTCTGGGCCACGAGGGAGCGGGAACCGTCGAAGAGGTAGGAGCCGACGTAGCAGGCATCGCCCCCGGAGACCACGTCGTGCTCTCCTTCAACTCCTGCGGCCACTGCAACGCCTGCCGCACCGGCCGTCCCACCACCTGCGAGACGTACTTCCCCCTCAACTTCCGGGCCGCACGCGCCGATGGCACCACACCGATCCACACCGAGGACGGCGCACCGCTCGGCGGCCTGTTCTTCGGACAGTCCTCGCTGGCCCGGCACGCCGTCGTCTCCGCGCAGAGCGTCGTGCGAGTCGACGTCACCGACGAGGAAGAACTCAGCCTGCTGGCACCCGTCGGCTGCGGGATCCAGACCGGAGCCGGAGCGATCCTGAACCTGCTCAGGCCCCACTACGGTGACAGCGTGGCCGTCTTCGGCGCCGGGGCGGTGGGACTGTCCGCCGTCATGGCGGCCCGCCTCACCCCCGCCCGCACCATCGTGGCCGTGGACGTCGTCCCGTCGCGGCTGGCTCTGGCCACCGAACTCGGCGCCACCCACACCATCGACAGCAGCAAGGAAGATCTCCGGTCCCGTCTCGCCGACCTGGCCGGTCCCGGCGGCCTGACGTACATCGTGGAAACCACCGGCGTCCCCTCACTGCTGGAGCTCGCCGCCACGGCCATCGCCGCCGGCGGAACCGTCGCCGTCATCGGAGCCCCCTCCGCCGGCAGCCGGGCTTCCTTCGACATCAATGCCCTCATCGACGGCCGCACCATCCGCGGGGTCACCGAGGGCGGCAGCGACCGCACCACCTTCATCCCCGCTCTCATCGACCTGGCACGCCAAGGACGCCTGCCCTACGAGAAGTTCGTCCGCTTCTACGCCGAAGACCGGCTCCACCAAGCGGTGACCGACGCCCGCTCCGGGCACACCATCAAACCGGTGATCTGCTTCGACAACCGGACGGGGGAGGAACGATGAGCCTGCCGCACGCCCGCAACCTGATCGACGGCCAGTGGCACGACGGACACGCGACAGGCACCGCCTGCGCCCCGGCCACCGGACAGGCCATCGGCACCTTCGCCGATGCCGGAGCCGTCAGCGCCCGTCACGCCATCGACGCGGCCCGCCGCGCCTTCAGCGACACCTCCTGGGCCCACGACCGGCAGCTGAGGGCCCGCGCCCTGTCGGAGCTGGCCGACCGGATGTCCGCCCGGCGCGACGAACTGGTCGATCTGCTCTCCCTCGAGAACGGCAAACGGCGAGCGGATGCGGCCATGGAGATCGACTCTGCCATCCCCAAGCTGCGCTACAACGCCGCCCTCGCCCTGACCGACACCGGCCGCGCCGCGGAAACCAGCCCGCACAGTTACTCGATGACGATCCACCAGCCCGTCGGCGTCGCCGCCGTCATCGTCCCGTGGAACTCTCCCGTCATCCTGGCGGTGCGCTCCTTCGCCCCGGCCCTGGCCGCCGGCTGCACCGTGGTCATGAAGATGCCCGCCCAGACCGCGCTGACCAACGGCCTGCTGTACGAGATCATCGCGGAGACCAGCGCGTTGCCGGCCGGTGTCGTCAACGCCTTCACCGAGTCGGGGAACGAGGGCGCGCCCCTTCTCGTCTCCGATCCCGGTACCGACGTCGTCAGCTACACCGGCTCGACCGCCGTCGGCCGCGTCATCATGGCGCAGGCCGCCCGGCATCTGAAGGGCTGCTCGCTCGAACTGGGCGGCAAGTCCCCGATGGTCGTCTTCGACGACGCCGACCTGGACGCGGTCGTCCCCGTGCTCACCGCTGCCGTCACCACCTTCTCCGGCCAGTTCTGCATGGCCGGCAGCCGCATCCTCGCCCAGCGGTCCGCGGCCGACGAGCTCCGCAGGCGGCTGATCACCGCTCTGGAGACGGTCGCGGTCGGCCCGGACGCGGATCCGGAAGCAGCCATGGGACCGGTCATCGACCGGGCTCAGGCCCTGCGCATCGACTCCCTGGTCGCCGAATCCGCCGACTACGGCCGGGTTCTCGTACGAGGCGGGTTGCTCGAGCCCGACGGCGAGGACGCCTACGTGCGGCCGAGCCTGGTGGAAGTGGACGACCTCGAGGCCCCGATCATCCAGCGGGAGGTGTTCGGGCCGGTCGCCACCTTCGAGGTGTTCGACGACGAGGACGATGCCGTTCACCGGGCGAACGCCACCGAGTACGGCCTCGCCGCCTCGGTCTGGAGCCGGGACGTCGACCGGCCGCTGCGGGTCGGGCGGCGACTCGACGCCGGAACCGTCTGGATCAACGGCTGGGGTGTGATCCGCGACCAGTTCGAAGAGGGCGGATTCAAGCAGAGCGGCGTCGGCAGGCTCAACGGCCCCCGGGCTCTGGCGGAGTTCCAGGAGATCAAGCATCTGGTCCACACCCCCGGCGCCGGCTGACGAAGGGCTCCCGTGGTGCGGCACGGGAGCCCTCGCACAGCGGACGCCACCTTCGCGCCGCGGCCGGTGTCACCGGCCGCGGCGCGATGTCGTGAGGAGGCCGGCTCCTCAGCCGGTCACCGGGGATCGGGGGCCGTGGCCAGGGGCACCCGTGTCCGCTCCGGTGCCCGCGTTCTCGGCAGGGAGGCCACGGCCACCGCTCCGAACACGGCCGGCACGGTGAACGCGTAGAACCCGGCCTTGGGAGAGGCGATCCAGGTGGTGACGGCTGCGAGATAGCTCGGGCCCACGATGGCGCCGAACCGTCCTACCGCGAGACCGAAGCCCATACCGGTGCCGATCAGCTGGGGCGGATGGCTCGCCGCCATGCAGCCCACCACCAGGCTCTGGGTGCCCAGGGAGCCGACTCCTGCCAGTGCCGAGAGCAGCAGCAGGACAGGACGTGGCTGGGGGGTGCTGAGCGCGAGGAGCGCGCACGCGGCCAGGAGGAATCCCCCCAGCGTCACCACGCGGAGATGACCGCGGTCGGCGAGCAGGGACAGGGCTGTGGTCCCCACGCTCGCGCCCACCGTGAAGGCGGTGGAGAACTCCAGTGCCGAGTTCAGGTCGTACCCCGCCTTCAGCATGACGGAGGGCAGCCAGTTGCTCGTGGAGTAGATCAGGGCGATGGACATGAAGGACGCCACCCACAGCAGTACCGTGACGCGGCGGCGGTCCTTGTCCAGCAGAGCCCGGGAACGGTAGGCCGGGTCCGCGCTCCACGGCGCGTTCGCCGCCGGAGGCGGCTGCTGCGGCAGGAACCGCAGCAGGAACGGGACGAGAAGCAGAGGCAGGACGCCGGGAGCGAACATCCACCGGAAGTCCGTCTCGGGCAGCAGCGCGCGGCCGAGATAGGCGGAGACGGCACCGCCGAGGCCGAGGGCCGCCATGGCGACGGCGATGTACAGCGTCCGGCGTCGCTGCGGAGCGTGGGCGGTGACGAACGCCCCCACGAGGGGGGCCAGGGCGCCGACCCCGAGGCCGGTGAGGACGCGGGCGGCGATGAACACCGGCAGTCCCGGGGCGAGGGCCGACAGCAGCATCGACACCGAGATCACCGCCAGGGCGGTGACCAGCGGCAGCCGGAGGCCGAACCGGTCGCCTGCACGGCCGGCCGCCGCCGATCCCAGAATCATGCCGATGCCGGTGACGCTTCCGAGCATGCCGAGTGTGCCCGCGGTGATCTCACCACCCCAGGCACCGTGCCGCAGGAGTGCGGGTCCGACCGTGCCGAGCGTGAAGAGGTCGTAGCCGTCGATGAAGAGGATGAGGAAGGCCAGCGCCAGCACGCCGAGTGGCTTGGCCGGGAGGGGAGAGCCACCTGGGGAGGAGGGGCCAGGGTTGGCGGAGAGCGAGGACACGTGCGGCTCCTAATGGAGAGGGGCGCCACCGAGGAAGCGTGCACCGGGCCGGGAGTGCTCCGGCGCAGCGTGATCACGGCGCCCAGTTGACCTGATTTTCAGGTCGCGTGTCCTGTTAGGCAATACTCGTGCAACGTCCAATACGCGTGCGGAGCTCGACGTCGTCGGCTCCGCACGGCGGACGAACCTCAGCCTCGCGTCTCGCGGACGCACACGTTGCGGGTCTCGCCCAGGCCCTCGATGACGGTCCGGAGGGTCTGGCCCTCCTTGAGGTAGACCTTGGGGTCGCGTCCGTCGCCGACGCCTCCCGGTGTGCCGGACAGGATCACGTCGCCCGGCTGCAGCGTGATGATGTCGCTGATGTAGGCGACGATGTCCGCGATCCCGAACAGCAGGTCCGACGTGCGGGAGATCTGCATCACCTCGCCGTCCACCTCGCAGCGGATCTCCAGGTCCGGCTCCTTGCCGCCGAACTCGTCCGCGGTGACCAGTTCGGGCCCCAGGGGTGTGGTCGCCTCGAAGGTCTTGCCCGCCAGGAACTCCCGGGTGCGACGCTGGTACTCGCGCACGGTCACGTCGTTGGCGACGGTGTAGCCGGCCACGAAGTCGAGGGCCTCGGCCTTCGGGACGTGGCGGGCGGCCCGGCCGATGACGAAGGCCAGTTCCGCCTCCCAGTCCACGGTGTCGCTCACCGTGGGCAGGGTGACCGGGTCACCGGCGCCGATGAGGGAGCCGTCGTACTTCGCGAACAGCGTGGGGTGGCGCGGAGTGTCCCGTCCCATCTCCTTGATGTGCGTGGCGTAGTTCAGGCCGAGGCAGATGATCTTGTTCGGGTGCGGCACCACCGGGGCGAAGACGGCTTCGGCGGCGTCGACGCGCCCGCTTCCGGCGGCGGCGCCCGCCCGGGCCCAGTCGCCACCCGAGTTCAGCAGGTCCCCCACGTTCGTGTGGGGGAGCAGAACGTAGGAGTCCCCGTCACGCCGGGCGGCCCGGGTTCCGTCGCTCGTGCGCAAAGTCGCCAGTCGCATGCCTGATGCACCTCTTCCTTCATTGACTGATTCCGGGGCCGATCGTACTCTAGTTGCGAAATGCAGGATAGATGTCCTGCAAAGTGAGACATGAGGATGTGGCGGCATGGCTATCACCGGACTCGGTCACACGGGGCTGTGGGTCTACGACCTGCCGAAGATGCGGGACTTCTACGAGCGCGTCATGGGTTTGAGCGTGACGGACGAGGACGAGGGTCTGCAGATCGTCTTCTTCAGCGCCCGGCCCGCCGAGGAGCACCACGAGTTCGTGCTCCAGGCCGGGCGGACCTCTCCCGTCGGCGACAAGCAGCAGCACCAGATCTCCTGGCGCGTGGAGTCGATCGAGGATATCCGGACCTTCCACCGGCGCTTCGAGGAGGAGGGGGTCAAGGTTCAGCAGGAGGTGACGCACGGCAACGCCTTCGGGATCTACTTCTTCGACCCCGAGGGGAATCGCAACGAGGTCTACCTGCGCATCGAACGAGACGTGCGGCAGCCCTTCCGCAAGACCATCGACTTCAGCCTCTCGCCGGAGGAGATCTACGCGGAGGCCGAGCGGCTGCTGAGCGACGGCGGCGCCGCGTACCAGCCGGTCCAGTAGCTCAGGGCCGGCTCCCTCGCGCCCCTGCTAAGTTGCCTGCATGTCAGGATCTATCTCTCGAAATACGGGAATTGGGCAGGGGCGTCGAGGGCGGAACGCGACCGCTGACCGGGCGCTGGACATCCTCCTCATGTTCGACGACGACCGGCTCGTCCTCTCCGCCACCGACGTGGCGGACCGTCTCCAAGTGGCCCGGTCGACCGCCTACCGGTACCTGCAGAGCCTGACCGGCAATGGCTTCCTGGAGGAGAAGGACGGCGCCGGATTCCGGCTGGGACCCCGGGTCGTCGATCTCGCGCGTCTGGCGCGCAAGGGCGTGGGGCTGTCGGACCTGGCGCGGCCCGTCATGCGCGCACTGGTGAAGCGCACCGGTATGCCCGCCCTGCTCACCCGCAGAACCGGCCGCACGGTCGTATGCCTGGAACGCGAGGACGCGGGCACTTCACTGCGCCTTTCCTACGAGCGTGGAGAGGTCCTGGCCATCAACGCGGGAGCTTCCGCGCTGGCCCTGCTCGCCTGGGCGCCGGCGGAGGAACTCGACGAACTCCTGGCGGGGCCGCTGCCCCGCTACACCGACGCCACCCACGCCGATCCTGCGGCGCTGCGTGCCCACCTTGCCGAGATCCGGGAGCAGGGATACGCGGTGGGCCATGGCGAACTCGACCCCGACGTGCTCGGGATCGGGGCTCCGGTGAGGGGGGAGAACGGCACCATCGTCGGGGCACTCAGTGTCGCGGCCTTCTCCCACCGGGTGCCGCGAGGGGAAGTGCCCCGCCACATCGAGGCCGTGTGCCAGGCGGCCGAAGACCTCTCAGGCCAAGTGGCGCGCATGGGGATCGGCTGAACGGCGGAAAGTCGCACACGGCACCCGTACGATGTCCTGCATGACAGGACGTAAGTCAGAAAAGGTCACTCCGGTGAGCCAGTACCGGGAACGCAACTCGACCGCGGACCGCGCGCTCGACATCCTCGGACTGTTCTCGCAGGACAAGCTGTCCCTCTCCGGCCAGGAGGTGGCGACCGCTCTGGGAACGGCACGCTCGACCGCTTACCGCTACCTCCAGAGCCTGGTCGGCAGCGGGTTTCTGGAGGAGGACCCCCAGGGCGGGTTCCGGCTCGGCCTGCGTGTTCTGGAACTGGCGCGCCTGGCCCGCCGGGGATACGGGCTGTCGGAGATCGCCCTGCCCCTGATGCGGGAGCTGTGTGCCGAGGTCGGCGAGACGGTACTGCTGACTCGCCGTGCCGGAGGCGCCGCCATCTGCGTGGAGCGATGCGAGGCGGAGCATCCGGTGCGAATCTCCTACGAACGCGGCAGCGTGCTCCCGGCCAATGCCGGGGCCTCCGCCCTGGCGCTGCTGGCCTGGTTGCCCGAGCAGGAGTGCCGCGAGCTGCTGGAGTCTCAGAGACTGCAGCGGTTCACCGCGCGCACGATGACCGACGTCGACGCACTCATGGAACGGCTCGCCCAGATCCGCAAGGACGGGTTCATCGTCAGCCGGGGCGAACTCGACGCCGACATCCTCGGTATCGCCGCCCCGATACGCGGAGCGTCCGGGGGCGTGGTGGCCGCGCTGAGCATCGCCGCGCTGGAGCACCGGGTCCCTGACCGACGGCTCGACGAGGTGGTCGCAGCGGTCCGCCGTGCCGCTGAACTCATCAGCGGCCAGCTGGCGGTCGTCGGGGACTGACCAGAGGACCCGCCGAGGGGTGCCGGCGGGCCGATGGGTGTCGGCCCGCCGAGGGGTGCCGATGGGCGTCGGCCGTTTCGCACCGGACAGGTCGGTGAGCAGGTCGCGGACCCGGAGTACGCGTCGGTGAACCGCACCCCCTGACGGGCGAGCCGGTCCAGATGGGGGGTCCGGATGTGCGGGGCGCCGTACGAGGAGAGATCGGCCCAGCCGAGGTCGTCGGCGAGGATGACCAGGATGTTCGGGCGCTTGCCGGACGGGGCGCCGGGGCGGGCTCTGAACGGCCGCTCGGCGGACGCCGCCTCCGCTGCGCCGGCCGTGGTGGCGGTGGCGGCGGTCACGAGGCTGCCGCCGACGAGACCACTGAAGACACGGCGGGACATTTCAGGCATGAGTGATCCTTGGGTGCATGGCGGTCCCGAGAGGGGCGGCGAACCGGGACCGTGAAGGGATTGAGGAGTCGACCGAGAAGGTCAAAAAGGAAGGAGCAGGTCAGGGAGAGAACCGCTCTTGAACAGTGCCGGCCCGAAGACCTGGCGAAGCACTACGGAAGGCGGGCCCAGGTCGCCGTGATGCACAAGATCGCCATCGCGATCTGGCACATCTTCCGCGACAAGACCTGCTACCAGGACCTCAGTGCCGATTGCTTCACCCGACGCGACCCCGAACGCGCCATGCACCGCATGACCAAGGAGGCCAACCGCCTCGGGCTCACTGTCCGCTTCGAACCCATCCCAGCCGCCTGACCGGCACACACTCCATTTTTCGTGTCAGAGTCAAGCTGAGATTCGGTAGGAGATTCAGCCCCCTACCGAGGGCCCGTCGGACTGCCGACGGGCCCTCCCCGCGAGCAGATACCGGCATGCCTCCGGCGCATCGTCACGGTGGCCGTGTCACTGGTCGGCTGTGCTCGCGCCGCGCGGCCGACCGGACCGACGGTGTGTCGATCCGAGTGGTCCGAGCGTGCGGCCGGCTCCGCGCCACCCCGGCACGCACGGTCGCGCCCCGGCGGGAAGACGGCCAGAGGTGGATCAGGCAGTCGCCGGGGCGGCTGCCCGGATCAGCTCGGCCGTGCGCTTGATCGCGCTCTCCGCGGCCTTGGCGTCGAATCCCCCGTATTCGATGGTGAGCGGGCCCTCGTATCCGCTGTCGGCGATGATCCGCAGGACTCGGTCGAGGTCGTACAGCTTCGAGCGACCGTCGGGGTGAAAACCGTACGTCTTGACATGCACCACCTCGGCTCGCGGGAGGAGCGCCTGGATCGCCTCGTACGCGGGGTCGGCGTCCGCGAGGTCATCCGGTTCGCGACCCGTCAGGAATGCCTCGACCGCCGCGCTCATCACGGGTTCGAGGTTGCCCGTGTCGAGGACCAGGCCCAGCTCGGGACCCACCGCATCGAGCAGCGGGGTCAGCTTCGCCGGATCCGCGGTGTACGGATCGGCGTTTTCGAGCATCAGTCGCACGCCTGCCGCCTGCGCGGTGGCGATGAGCCCCCGCAGGGTCTCGACGATCACCTTGAAGGAGGCTGGTGTCACTGGGGGGACGAAAGGAGGCGGCATGAGGAGGACTCCCACCTGCTCGGCCTGAGCCTCCGCGGCCAGCGAGATGAGCCGATCCGCCCATACGAGGTCTTCGGCCCGGTGGCGGTCGTCCGCGTCAGCGATACACCGGCTGATCCAGACGAGGCTCACCGACACGTTCTCGCGGGCCAGAGCCGCAGGCAAGACCGCGCGCTCCGCTGCGGTGGCCGCCGTGAGCTGTTGCTCCATGAGCTCGACCGACGACAGACCGAATCCCTTCGTACGGCGCGGGATCTGGTCCAGCGAGAGGGACTTCGGGCTGTGCACGACCTGGATCGAGGTCATCTCACCGCTCTGTGCACGATAGTCGACCCACATCGGACCGAGTTCCTCCCTGATCCCCAAGGCGGCCAACCGGATCTGGTTCTCCATTACTGTCCTTTCGTCGGGTCGCGGCGCCGTAAAAGCCGTCGGCTGGTGCGCAACGGCCAACACGGTCGCTGTCCTGTCACCACCGACCTGGCCGGGCGCCGAAGGCATCGCGGGACTGATGCCGCCCTGTGCCATGTGGCTGGCCCTATGCACGGTCGGTTCGTTCGGGCCAGCGGCGCCGAAGTATCGCGGGGCCGATCTTGCAGATGCGCGTAGCTCCGGTGACGGCCATCGGGAAGCGTTGAGCACACTGCTCGTGCTACTACCGCAAAGCAGGGTCAGAGCGGCGGGAGCCGGAATGCCCCTCCGGCCACCACGGACCTGCAACGGAGGGGGGTGCGGCTTGGAGCTGATGAACTCGACGAGCCGGCTTCGAATCACGCCGAGCGAGGTCATCGGGTGCGCTCGCCGGCGAGCTGGTGGGAGGCCTCGTCCACGGCACAGTCGCGGGGCAGACCGGCTGCCGAATGTCCATCGTCTGCCACTCGACGCGGATTTCGTCGTTCTCGTAGTCCAGTCAGGGAGGATGTCCGGCGAACCCGCGGGCTCAGGCGACGCACACTCCCGGCACCGCTGCCGTGCGCATCACGACCGGGTGGGAGATCGAGCCGTCCGGGTAGAGCGTCAGCGTGCTCTGGAACTCCTGGGTCATGAACGCGGCTCTGAGCGAGGCCAGGGTCTCCCAGACGGCCACGTTCGTCAGGAGACGGCTGTCCCCGGCACCCCGGTACAACTGGGCGGAGACGAAGCCGGGCTGCGCCTTCATGATCAGGGAATCCTGGCGCCAGATGCCGATGACCTTGTCGGTCTGTCCTTCTGGAGCCAGGAAGGTGTTGATGAGGGTGACGGGCTGTCCGTCGTCCGGGCCCTGGAGCTGCGCCAGGAACGGGGCCGAGGGGTCGAGGTCCTTGAGTTCGATCATGTGAACTCCTCCGGGAGCAGGTCAGGCGCTGTGGGAGCCGGTCATCAGTGCGGCCAGGTCGTCGGGCTTGATGAACGAGGGGGGCGGGGGCGGTCCCCAGTTGAACAGTCCCTTGGCACCGTCGAAGACTTCCGGCTTCCACAGCTGGTCGTCGACGATGCAGTCCAGGTCCGAGTAGTACTCGGAGAAGTTGCCGGCGGGGTCCTTGAGGTACCAGAAGAAGTTGGAGCCGGCGTGATGGCGGCCCAGGCCCCAGACGTGGCGTTCGGGGTGGTCCTCCAGCATGGCCGCGGCACCGCGGCCCACCTCGTCCACGTCGTCGACCTGCCAGGAGGTGTGGTGCAGGAACGCCACCGGCGCGGCGAGCACGAGGATGTTGTGGTGATCGGTGGAACAGCGCAGGAAGACGCCGACGTCTCCCATCAGGTCGGACACCTTGAAACCGAGGCCGTCGCGGAAGAAGCCGGTGGTGGCCTCGAAATCGGTGGTGCCCAGGACCGCGTGGCCCAGCTTCCGGGGCCGGACCGGGCTCTCACGCAGCAAGGCCGGGGCGCGGTTCCCGATGCGTTCGGTGCGGCCGGGACCGTTGTAGGGGGTGGGCGGGGTTTCCGGCTGTGTGACGCGGGGTTCCACCCTGAGGACGGCGCGGACGCCGGTGATCTTCTCGTAGGCGGTGAGGGTGCCGGCCTCCTGCTGGGCGGAGACACCCAGCCGGTCCAGCCGGGCGGCGACAGCGGAGAGGTCGTCGGGGGAGTCGACGCCCACGGTGATCTCGACGAGCCGGCGCGTGGGTGCGTGCACGACCTGAAGCTGGCGTCCTCCGTCACGCGTGGCGAACCAGCCGTCCCCTTCGGGTGCGAGCCCGAAGTCGGTGTAGTAGGCGGCGGTCTGGGCGGTGTTGGGGACACCCATGACGATCGAGGACAGACGGTGCAGGGCCATGGTGAACTCCTGAACGCGGGAATCGCGTGGTCGTGGGTGAGCCGGCTCAGGCGCGGAAGGTCTGGCGGAGCTCACCGATGCCCTGGACGTGGCTCACGAGAACGTCACCGTCGGCGAGCCAGCGCTGCGGAGTACGGCCCATCCCGACACCTGCGGGGGTGCCGGTGAAGATGACGTCGCCGGGCAGCAGGGGAAGGACGGCCGACAGCCGGGCCACCAGCGCGGGCACGGAGAAGATGAGGTCCCTGGTCCGGCTCTTCTGCACCTCCTCGCCGTTGATCGAGCAGCCCAGCTCGAGGTCGTCGCTGTCGGCCAGAGCATCCGGCGTGACCAGGAACGGCCCCATCGGGGTGAATCCGGGGAAGGACTTGCCCAGGCCGAACTGAGGTGCCGGACCGGTGAGCTGGGTGATGCGCTCCGAGATGTCCTGGCCCACGGTGAGTCCCGCGATGTGCAACCATGCGTCGTCCTCACCGACCCGGTGGGCCGGTTCGCCGATGACGGCGACGAGCTCGACCTCCCAGTCCGTGTGGCCCCCTTCGGGGAGCCGGACTTCGGTGACGGGGCCCGTGATGCTGGAGACGTACTTGGTGAACACGGGCGGCAGGGTGTCGGGGACCGCGAAGCCTGACTCGGCGGCGTGCGCACGGTAGTTGAGCCCTACGGCGAGCACCTGACGCGGAGCGGGGGCGGGGGAGCCGAGGTCCGTGGCCGCGAAGGGCCGCCCCGCGGGCAGCTCGGCGCTCGCGGCCCAGGTACGGAAGGCGGTCCAGCGCTCGTAGACCTCCTGGGGGTCGGGACCGAACCGGCCGTCACTGGCCTGCTCGACGTCGACGGCCGTGTCGTCGTCGGTGATGATGACGAGACGGCCGGACAGGTTGGCGGTACGCACGTGCTGCTCCTCAGAGGGGGGTGGGGTGTCGTGCTGCTGGTCACACGAGGGGGGTGATCTTCTCGTCGATGCCGAGAAGGGCCTTGCCGTACACCTCGAACGCGACCGTCGGCGCGGCGACCGCGTGCCGGCCCGCGGTGTTGGCGTCGCGCCAGATCCGCTGCAGGGGGTTGACGTCGGCGAAGGAGCCGGCGCCGTGCACGCTGACGAGGGTGTTGATCGCTTCCAGCACGTTCTGGATGGCCCAGCCGGTGTCCGCCCGCACCCGGGCGCGCTGGGTGAAGTCGAGGTACGTGCCCTGCTGCGCCGCCTGGTCGATCTCGGAGGCGGCGCGCTGCGCGTGGAGCGTGGCGGTGTCGATCCGCAGGGCTGCTTCGGCGATCTGCAGCTGCACGGCGACCGACTCGGCCTGCGTCTCGTAGAAGGTGTACGAGATGGGCTTGCGGGAGGCCTTCTCCGTGACGTACTCGAGGGCCGCGCGCCCCAGACCCAGTTGGGGGCCTGCCAGAACGAGGGCCAGGATGGGCACGAAGGCGGAACGGGACAGGACCTCGTCCGTGTGCTCGGTCGGATAGTCACCCTCGATGGCGGCGGGCACGGACATGACCCGGTGCTCGGGCACGAAGATGTCCTCGGCGATCAGACAGTTGCTCGCGGTGCCCTTCATCCCCGCGACGAACCAGGTGTCCTCCAGGGTGAGGTCACCGCGAGGCACGAGCGCGAGTGCCTGGTCCACCACCGCGCCGTCCGCGTCCGTGAGCGGAACACCGAGGACGGCCCAGTCGGAGTGCGAGGACCCCGAGTTGTAGTACCAGCGCCCCGAGACCTGCCATCCGCCGTCGACCTTGGTCGTCGTGGAGGTCGGGCTGAGTACCCCGGTGACCCGGGCGTCGGGGTTGGCGCCGAACACGTCGTCCTGGGCTTTGGAGGGGAAGAGGCTGGTGAGCCAGTTGCAGACGTTGACGAGGGTGACCACCCAGGAGGTGGAGCCGTCCCCCTCGGCCAGGGCGGCCGACACGTCGAGCATGGTGCGCATGGACGTCTGGTGACCGCCGTACCGGCGGGGAGTGGCGAGCTTGAACAGGCCGGCGTCGGCGATGGCGTCGATCACCGGGTCCGGCACCCGGCGGCCGGTCTCCGTGGCGGCCGCGTGCTCGCGCAGCAGTGGCCGCAGGGCTGCGGCGCGGGCGACGAGGTCCTCATGAGTCGTCATCGTGGTGCGCTCTTTCTGTCATCGGCGGGACAAGTGGTCCCTGGTTCGAGCGGGAGGAGCGATCAGCGTGCGCAGGCTGCGACGTGTTCGCGGATCGTGTGGCGCGGGCGGTCGGCGAAGGCGGAGTGGGTGCCGAACGTGCGGTGTCCGTAGACGAGCGGTGCCGCCGGTGTCGTTTTCGCGTGGGTGACCAGGCCGAGGATCAGAAGGTGGTCACCGCCGTCCACGGCCTGAGCCACCTCGCACGCCAGCCATCCCGGGGCCGAGCCGAGCCGGGGGAGGCCGTGATCGAAGTCCCAGTCCACGCCGGCGAAGCGGTCGGCCCCGCGGCGGGCGAACCCCAGGGCGAGATCGTCCTGGGTCCGGGCGAGGACGTTCACGCCGAAGCGTCCGGTGGCGGTGATGTGGGACAGGACCCTGGACCCGCGGTCGAGAGCCACGGTCACCATGGGCGGGCGCAGCGACAGGGAAGCGAAGGCGCTGACCGTCGTGCCATGGGGGAGATCCTCCGCCGTGGTGGTGACGATGGTGACCGGGGCGCAGACACCGGCCATGAGATCGCGGAATGCCTGCTCACCGAAGGAGGGGATCATGAGGATCTCCATTCGTCATAATGATTACGGTGATGCTGCATCCGGGTTACGTGAGGCGTCAAGAGGTGCGACTGTATTCGTCATAATGATTTTCGGAGCCGGATGAAGAGTGGAGTGGCTGTGGCGGCACGCAAGGAAGATGCCCGGCGTCGGAGTACGGGCGCGAGCAGGGGAGTCGATCCACCGGCACTGCGACGGGCCGAGTGGGGGCAGGCGGGGAGCGCGTCTCGTGCCGAGGCCGCCGCGGACGCCGTGGCCGAACTGGCCGCGCACGCCGCCCCGGGCACACGTCTGGGCACGAAGGACGAACTGCGGTCCCGCTGCGGGGTGTCCGTCGGGACGTTCAACGAGACGCTGCGCCTGCTCCAGACCAGGGGAGTGGTGACCGTGCAGCGCGGCCCGGGCGGAGGCCTCTTCGCTGCCGAACAAACCCCGATGACACGGCTCGCCCACTCCGTACTGGCCCTGGACGCCTCCCGGGGCGATGTCGCGCAGGCGCTGCGCATCCGCAACGCTCTTGAACCGCTCCTCTGGCAGGACGCGCTGTGGCACGCCTCGCCGGCCGACGTCAACGACCTCCGCGTGTGTCTGGAGGGCATGGCCGCGGCCGCCGGCGACGCGGACGACTTCGTGCTGGCCAACTGGCGGCTGCATGCCAGGGTCGCCGACATCACTCCGAACTACCTCCTGTGTTCGCTCTACGTGGCCCTTCTGGAACTGGTCGAACGCCATGCCCTGGCGGTCCGGCCGCAGGCCGGCACCCCTCTCGCGCAGCACATCCGTGACCGCTGGAACCTGCATGCCGCGATGGTCGACGCCCTCGACAAGCGCGATGAGGAAACGCTCCTGCGGCTCGTCGCCGAGCACGACACGACCGCGGCCGCCGGTGAGGAGTGACGTAGGGGGCCAGCGGCCAAGAGGAACATCTGGCGGGCGTCGTCTTGCATAGAAGGACCATTGTCCTGTTTTCTCGGTCAGGCCGCCATAGTCGGGCGCACTTTTCGACCCCTGAAGGTAAGGCCTTCTCCCGCCCGGCCCGGGCAGCGTCGCCCGTCGTCTCGTCGCAGGCTTCGCCGCTGTCCGGCCCGTACTCGAAAGACGGGTCGATGAGGCCACCCCCACGGCAGGACTGTCCGTGGGCGACGTGCAGCTGCGCACGCCGATCCCTCGAAGAGCGTGGCCGCACCGGTGAACTACCGGGACCATCAGCCCGACATGAGCGAGGCTTTCCACGTCAGCGCACTCGGTCGGCGGACTGACCGTCGGGGTCACCGGCGAGGGGGTGGTGCCGTGCCCGACCGGTGGTGCCGTGCCCGACCGGTGGTGCCGTGCCCGACCGGGGGGTGCAGGGCAGGGGCCGGTGCCCCCGCCCGCTCCCGTCGGGCGGCGCTGACCCGCACGACGGGAGCGGCTCGGTCGCCCAGCTTGCCTGTCTGTCCGTATCGGTCGGTCGACGTGGCACGGGCGTGCATGGCGCGCCCCTCGGCACCAGCGAACCCTCCGTTGCTCGCCGACCCCCGGGGCGTCACCGACCACCGCCGTCCGGCCGTCTTGGCGTGCCCCGACCACACCCTCGCCGTGCGTGATGGAAGGTAACCCGGACTCAGATGTCCGCCCGCCACGCGACGACCCGCGTCAGCCGATGCGCTCGCTCAGTTCCTTCGCGATGCGTGTCACCGTCGGTGCGACGCTCTCGGTCCATCCCGTACCGGCACGGGAAGCGGGCGCAGTCACCGCGATGGCGACGCGGGTGTGGCCGTGCCCGTCCCGTACGGCCGCGGCCACCGAGCGGACTTCGAGCTGGCTCTCGCCGTCGTTCGTCGCGTAGCCGCGCTCTCGGGCCACCGTCAGCGCGGGCAACAGATCGTCGAGTGTGCCGATCGTGTGCTCGGTGAGCTTCGCGAGCTCGCCGCTCGGATGGAGAGTGGCGAGCTCCGTGTCCGGCAGTTCGGCGAGCAGCACCTTGCCGATCGCGGTCGCGTGTGCCGGGACGGACCAGCCGACGCGGCTGCCGGCGCGGACGGCCTGGGTGCTCTCGACGGCGTCCAGGTACACCACGTCGGCGCCGCGCAGGCAGGCGAGGTGAGTGGTCTCACCTGTCTCGTCCCGCAGTCGCGTCAGGACATCGCGGGAGACGGCCTGGATGTCGATGTTCACGACGACGGACAAGCCGATATCGATCAGTGCGGGGCCCGGCCGGTAGGCCCGCGACCCCTCGTCCTGCTGCACGAACTGGTGGTGGCTGAGGGTTGCCAGCAGGCGATGCACCGTCGAGCGGGACAGCCCCATCCGCTGTGCCACCTGGTTGACGCGGATCGTTTCGTGATCTTCGAACATGCGCAGCAGATGCAACACGTTGTCAACCGCGCCGATGAGCCCCGAAGGGCTTTTCGCCTGGCCTGACCTGTCGGGGGTGTCGTCTTCTCCAGCCACGTGGAGCACGTTATCCCACCGTTTTCCAGCCTTGCTTCGTCTCTACAATAGGGCCACACTACGGAACAATGTTCCGCATGATGCGTCATGCCTGAGGATTCGAGGAGCCGTCATGTTCCAGCGCCCGGAGATGCCCACCGCGTCGTCGCCGCAGTTCCGGCGTCACATGGCTACGGTGCCTGCTGGTGGAGGTTCGGCATGAGCGTCGGAGCCGTGGCTGTCCCGCGGCGCGGGTGTCCCGTCGCCGCGGCCCTGGCCAACACCCAGGCCCGGAGGGGGACGTGACCGCCCTGGACTGCTCCGACCCGGCGGTCCTGTGCCGTGCGGACCTGGACGACGACATCACCCGCCTGATCGCCCAAATGCCGACCCGGGGGCGCAGCTCCGCGGAAGCCGGGGCAGCGGAGCCTACGCCGCTGCATCCCGGAACCACCCGCGTCCACGCCGACCTCGTCACCGACGCACCCCTCGGGAGCCGCTGATGTCCGAATCCGTCCTGACACCTGGGCCGCCTGCCGTCCACGAGACCGAACTCCTCGTCGTCGGCGCCGGTCCCGCCGGGCTCTTCGCCTGCTACTACGCGGGGATGCGAGAGCTTGAGGTGACCCTCCTGGACAGCCTGCCCCACCTCGGCGGCCAAGTTGCCGCGCTCTATCCGGACAAGGAGATCTTCGATGTCGCGGGGTTCCCGGCCGTCACCGGACGAGAGCTGATCGAGCGGCTCACTCGGCAGGCCGAAAGCGCCTCCCCGGCCATCGTGCTAGGGGAAGGCGCCCTAGACCTACGCCAAGACGACGCGGACGCTGTCACCGTCATCACCGACGCCGGACGCGTCATCCGCGCGGGCGCCGTGCTGATCACCGCCGGCATCGGCCGCTTCACCCCGAGGCCACTGCCCGCCCTGGACGGATTCACCGGGAATGGGGTCCACCACCTCCTCGCACCTCCCCCTGCGTACGCCGAGCGCGAGGTAGTGATCGTCGGAGGCGGCGACAGCGCCGTCGACTGGGCCAACAGCCTTGCCCCGCACGCACGTCAGGTGACGCTCGTACACCGCCGCAACAGGTTCCGAGCCCACGAGCACTCGGTGAGCCGACTGATGGACTCCCCGGTACGGATCCTCACCAACAGCGAGATCACCCACGTACACGGCAGTGCCTCGCTCACAGCGGTGACCGTGCGCGACTGCGGCACCCAGACACTGGAGACGGTCGACGCCGACGTCCTGATCCCCGCTCTGGGGCACATCGCCTCGCTCGGGCCGCTCACCACATGGGGGCTCACGCTCGACAAGCAGCAGCTTCAGGTGGACACCGCGATGTGCACCGGTGTGGACCGCGTCTACGCCGCCGGTGACATCACCACCTATCCCGGCAAGGTCCGGCTGATGGCCGTCGGCTTCGGCGAGGCCGCCACCGCGGTCAACAACATCGCCGTGCGCCTGCGGCCCGACGAGGACCTCTTTCCCGGCCACTCGAGCGAACGCCCGCCGACCCCGACCCCCTGAAGGAGGACGCCTCGTGGGTTACGTGATCAACGACAAGTGCATCAACGAACTCGACGGCTCCTGCGTCGACGTATGCCCCGTGGACTGCATCTACGAGGGACTCACCAAGCGCTACATCAACCCCGCCGAATGCATCGACTGCGGGGCCTGCCTGCCCGAATGCCCGGTCGACGCCATCGCCACCCCCAAGAAGGCCGACCCCACCTGGGCACGCGACAACGCCGAGTTCTTCTCTGCGCTGCTGCCCGGCAAGGACGCCCCGCTGGAGAGTCCCGGCGGCGCCTGCGGAACCGGCTCCATCGGGGTGGACACCCCGCTCGTCGCCAACTGGACCCAGGAGTGACCGTGCGACACGTCCCCCTGCTCATCATCGGAGGCGGCATAGGGGGCATGGCCACCGGCCTGGCCCTCGCGCAGGCCGGCTTCGAGGCCCATATCGTCGAGCAGACACCGGAGTTCGCCGAGATCGGCGCGGGAATCCAGCTCGCCCCGAACGCTCTGCGGGTCCTTGAATCCCTTGGTGTCCTCGACGCCGTCAGCGAGGTGGCGGTACGCCCGCGCAACCTGGTGTTCCTGCACGCCGACACCGGCAAGCACCTCACCACGATCGACTTCGGCGCCGCCTTCCTCGAGCGCTACCGACAGCCCTACAGCGTGCTGCACCGCGGCGACCTCCTCGACGTCCTGCTCGCCGCCTGCCGTGAACACCCCAAGGTCATCTTGGAGAACGACCGCCAGGTCGTCGACATCGAGGACCACACCACGAGCGCCGTCGTCCACTTCGCCGACGGCGAGAGCTACCGCACCGACGCCCTGATCGGCGCCGACGGCCTGAAATCCCGCACCCGGCAACTCCTTTCCGACGACCGTCCCATCACGGACGCGTACGTCGCCTACCGCGGCGCGCTCCCCATGGCCGAGGTCAGCCTGCCGGTCGAACCGGATGACGAGATCATCTGGATCGGCCCGGACAAGCACCTGGTGCAGTACCCGATCCGGCGCGGCGAGCTCTACAACCAGGTCGCCGTCTTCCGCAGCCCCAGCTACACGCCGGAGATCGAACACACCGACCAGTGGGGCGGACCCGACGAACTCGACCAGGCCTTCGCCGGGGCCTGCGAGCAAGTCCGCACCTCCGTGACGATGTTCAACAGGTCCAGGCGCTGGCCGATGTACGACCGGGAGCCCTTGGACAACTGGACCCGCGGGCGCATCACCCTGCTCGGCGACGCCGCCCACCCCATGTTCCAGTACCTGGCCCAGGGGGCCTGCCAGGCCATCGAGGACGCCGACTGCCTGGCCCGCCAACTCGCCAAGCACAACGGCGACATCGACGAGGCCTTCGCCGCCTACCAGGCGGAACGGATCCCCCGGACCGCGCTGGTGCAGCGCGTCGCCCGCGGCTGGGGCCAGGTCTGGCACACCGGGAACGACACCACGATCTCCGCTCTGCGTGACCGCCTCTTCACCCGCCGCAGCGCCGACGACTACACCGACCTGGACTGGCTGTACCAGCCGATCGCCCTGTGACCCGAGCCCTGAGGACCGTGATGAAAGAAGAGATCGACGAGACCGTCCGAGCCAGCCGGGCCCTGGCCGCGGCCGGCCTGACCGACATGGTGTGGGGGCACGCGGCGCTCCGCGACCCCGACACCGACGGCGTATGGATGAAGGCATCCGGCTGGGGCTTCGAAGAGATCAGCCCCGAGCGTGTCCTGCTCGTCAGCCGCGACGGAGAGGTCCTGCACGGCGAGGGCAAGCGGCACATCGAGTACCCGATCCACACCGAGATCATGGCGCGGCGCACCGACGTCCGCTGCGTCGTGCACACGCACGCGCCCGCCCTGAGCGCGTTCGCCTCCCTGGACGTGCCGCTGCTGCCGCTCTCCCACGACGGCGTCGTGTTCAGCGACCCGCAGGTGCCCCGCTTCACCGACACCGGCGCGCTCATCGCGACCGCCGAGCTCGGCGGTGCCCTCGCCGAGACCCTCGGCGACGCGCCCGCGTGCCTTCTGCCCAAGCACGGGGCCGTGACCGCCGGGCCGGACGCTGCGACCGCCGTGATGTACGCCGTCCTGCTGGAGCGTGCGTGCCGTACGCAGCTCATGGCCATGGCGGCGGGCGAAGTCAAGGTCTGGTCCGACGCCGAGGAAGCGGCCTTCAAGCGCGAACAGATCTGGAATTCCGCCCAACGCGACGCCGGCTGGAACTACCTGACCCGACTCGCAGAGAGGACCTTCCAATGACGCAGACACCCGCGACGGCGGACAGCGACGCTGAACTCACCACTGCGGAGAAGCAGTTGTACGAGGACTTCAACCGGTTCGGGCTCATCCCGCTGTGGACCGAGCGTGAAGACCTCATGCCGATGACGCCCGCACCCCAGGCCGTTGCCTACGTGTGGCACTGGGACGACCTGTACCCATTGGCCGCCCGCGCGGGTGATCTGGTCCCCGTCGGCCGCGGCGGCGAGCGACGCGCCATCGCCGTGTCCAACCCGGGGCTGCCCGGCCTCCCGTACGCGACCCCCACCCTGTGGGCGGCCATCCAGTACCTCGGCCCGAACGAGGTCGCACCGGCCCACCGGCACAGCCAGAACGCCTTCCGCTTCGTCCTCGAAGGCGAAGGCGTGTGGACGGTCGTCGACGGCGACCCCGTGGCCATGCGGCGGGGCGACCTCCTGCTGACCCCGGGGTGGCAGTTCCACGGCCACCACAACCCGCACCCGAAGCCGATGGCCTGGCTGGACGGCCTCGACATCCCGTTCGTCTCCGCCACCGACACCGGCTTCTTCGAATTCGGCGAGGAAGGGGTGACCGACCGGTCCACCCCGCACCGCTCCCGCTCCGAGCGGGTCTGGGGCCACCCGGGCCTGCGCCCCGTCGCGGCGACGGCACAGGACACCCCCAACTCGCCGCTTGCCGCCTACCGCTGGGAACACACCGACGCCGCCCTGACCGCTCAGCTCGAAGTGGCAGCCGACGGACATACCGGGGTCGTGACGGAGCCCGGTCACGCCGCCGTGCGCTTCAGCAACCCCACCACGGGAGGCGACGCGCTCACCACCATACGTACGGAAATGCATCGCGTTGCCGCTGGCGAACGTACCGCCGCGGTCCGCGAAACCGGCTCCAGCGTGTGGCAGGTCTTCGACGGCGCCGGCGCCATCACCCTCGACGGCAAGCGCACCGACCTGGTACGCGGCGACGTCATCGCGGTGCCGTCCTGGTGCGAGGTCGCCATCGAGGCCCGCACCGGCCTCGACCTTTTCCGATTCAGCGACGCCCCCATCTTCGAACGCCTCAACCTCGCCCGCAGGGAGTACTCATGAAACTCGCCACCATCCGCACCGCCACAGGCACGGCCGCCGTCCGTGTCGACGACACGGAGGCGGTGGAGACCGGTCACCTCGATGTCGGTGCGCTGCTCGCCGAAAACGGCTGGCGGGAGCTCGCCGCCGGCGCCGGCGGCGCCCGGCACGCCCTGGACGGACTCGACTACGCGCCCGTCGTCCCACGCCCGCAGAAGATCTTCTGCGTCGGTCTCAACTACCGTTCGCACATTCTGGAGATGGGCCGCGAACTCCCCCAATACCCCACGCTCTTTGCGAAGTTCCCCGCCGTTCTGATCGGCGCGTACGACGACATCGTGCTGCCCGCGGCCTCCCAGGCCATCGACTGGGAAGGCGAGATGGCCGTCGTCATCGGAGCCCGGGCCCGCAACGTCACCGCGGAGGAGGTCAACGGCCGCATCGCCGGATACGCCGTGCTCAACGACGTCACGGCCCGCGACTGGCAGTACCGCACCAAAGAGTGGCTGCAAGGCAAGAACTTCGAGGCCACGACCCCGTTCGGCCCCGTCCTGGTGACCTCGGACGAAGCGGGCGCCGGCTCGCGTCAGCTCATCACCGAGGTCGACGGCGTGACCAAGCAGCACGCGGACACCGGCGACCTGGTCTTCGATGCGGCGGCGCTGGTGTCGTACCTGTCGACGATCATCACCCTGGAGCCCGGCGACGTCATCGCCACCGGCACCCCCGGCGGCGTCGGTCATGCCCGGACACCCAGCGAGTACCTCGGCGACGGCAGCGTCCTCACCACCCGGATCGAGGGACTCGGCGAGTGCCGCAACCACTGTGTCCGGGAGAAGCCGCATGACGCGTGAGCCCGCCCCCGTCCCGCTCCTGTTCGACTGGCTGACGCAGGGCACCGACCTCCTCCTCGGCGAACTGAGCAAGGCGAACGAGTCGTGGGTGACCGGCCCCTCCCCCCTGCCCGGATGGACGACGGCCCACCTGCTCACTCACCTCGCCCGCAACGCCGATGCCCTGGGCAACCTGGTCACCTGGGCCGCCGTCGGCGTCGAGACCCCCATGTACCCGCACGGTGTCACCGGGCGCCTGCGCGACATCGAGGAAGGCGCTCAGCGAAACCCGCAGGTGATCGTCAAGGACGTCCACGACAGCGCGATCCGGCTCCGGCAGTCCCTTGACGAGATGCCGGACATCGCCTGGGGGCACACCGTACGCACCGCCCAGGGGCGCCTCGTACCAGCCGCGCTCATTCCCTGGCTCCGCATCCGGGAGGTGTGGATCCACCTCGTCGACCTGAGTACCGGAGTCACGTTCGCCGCGCTGCCCGACGACCTGGCCGCGGCACTGCTCCCCGACGTGGTCACCGCACTGGCCAGGCACGACACCTGTCCGGCTCTGGTCCTACACCCCCGGCCGGGTGGACCGCCGTTGACGACCGGGCCGGCCGACTCCGCGACCGCCCCGGCCGAAGTCGAAGGCCCGACAGCCGAGTTGCTGGGCTGGCTCACCGGCCGCACATCCGGCGCCGGACTCACCTGTTCGACGCCGGGCCTGCCCGCGCTGCCCGCGTGGCTGTAGTCCCGACGAGCCATTCCATCCACCGGAGCACACCATGAAGATCACCCATTTCGGGCACGCCTGCGTGCTGGTCGAGATCGAACGGGACAGCGGTTCCGCCCGACTGCTCTTCGACCCGGGTACGTACGCGACCGGATTCGAGGACGTACGCGATCTCGATGCCGTGCTGATCACCCATGAGCACCCCGACCACCTCGACATCGAGCGCCTCGCACCGCTGCTCGCCGCGAACTCCGGTGCCCGGTTGATCGTGGACGAGGGCAGCAGTGCCCGTCTGGCGGCGGTCGGCCTGCAGCACGAGATCGTGGGCAAGGGCGGTGCCGTCACCCTCGCCGGGGTGCCGGTCCAGGTGGTCGCCGGCGATCACGCGGTCATCCACCCCCAGCTGGCGTGCGTCCACAACAACGGCTATCTCGTCGACGGGCGGCTGTTCCACCCCGGTGACGCCTTCGCTCTCCCACCTCAGCGGGTGGACGTGCTGCTGCTGCCGTCCGGCGGTCCATGGATGAAGGTGAGCGAGGCGATCGACTACCTGCGTGCCGTCGCTCCTCGCACGGCGATACCCATCCACCAGGAGGGACTCGCCACCGTCCACCAGCAACTGCACCAGCAGCTCTTCCGGAACCTGGGGCCGAAGGAGTGCAGTGTCCAGGTCCTCGACCACGGCACGGCGACAGCCGTCTGATCGCTGGGCTCGTCGATGACGTGGTCCCGCCCGACATTGCAGGAGTCGGGCGGGACCACGTCGTGCTGTGGGCGGCTCACACCGCCTCATGCTCTACCGAGCCGGCGGCCCTGGTGACTTCGCCGAGCAGAACGGGCCCCGCGCCGCGGATGCTGAATCCGGTGAGCGGCCTGGCCACGGCGACGGTTTCGAGATCGGGCGCCAGTGCGGTCAGGAGCACGGCGACCGAGATCAGAGCGAGGAAAGCGTCAGCGGGCGGCGCCTGCCGTACCGGTCGTCGAGCCATCCGGCGAGCATCGAACCGATGGGCCTGCCCAAGGCCGTGGCGGTGCCGGGGTGGCGATGGTGCTCCGCCTGACATGCCAGTCGTCGTAGTGGAGGAGCGAGCCCCGACCGTGGTCCAGAGTCGGGGCGAGGACGAAGTCCCAGAGCGACGGCTGGATCCGTGAACCGACCGGGATCCGCCACCGTCTCTCGTCCAGAGGACTACCGGGCAGGTCATCGACTCCTGGACCCGCCGTTCCCCGCTGTGCGGAAAAGGATCGCAGTTGCCCTGCGGGGTGCTCTCTCCCTTGTGCGACTGGGACGTTGGAGACCGAGAGGACGCGGCTGGGCCGCTTTGGGGAGCGTGCGGACTGCCGGCCCTCCCGGTGAGGTGATCCATACGTGGTGACCCGCACCGGCCTCGACGGGTCTCAGGCGGGTACCGGACTCGACCAGCCGAACGCGACGAGATCGATCTCGGAGTGCACGGTCTTGCACGAGACACAGGTACGAGCGGCCTCATCGGCCGAGAAACGCGCGCAGGCGGCCGCGTAGAAGGTGGAGGGCATCACGTCGTTGTCGTGCTCCCACTCGTAGCGGCGCAGCTCGGTCCGACACTCCGGGCAGTACCAGACCGCGCCCTGACGCCCCGCCTTGAGCGCCATGAAGCGGATCGCGGTACCGGCCTCCACGGGGACGATCTGGTGCGGGGTGCCGGCGGGCACGTAGACGTGATCGCCGATGCCCATCCGGAACCTGTTCACCGAACTGTCGCGCAGGAGCACGTCGCTGCTGCCGGACAGCTGGCTCAGGACCGTGTCCTTCTCACAGATCAGGTGGAACGGCTGCGGCAACTCGTTGTACGACAAGTACAGCTGAGGGTCGGTGTCCGCGGGAAGCACGGCCGCGTCGGCGTAGCTCCCCAGCTCGGGGGCGACTTTGAGCGCGTGGAGCATCCGTCGGCGGTTCGTCATCGGGAGACCTCCTGAAGTGCTCGCTGTCCGGCTTCCTGCAGCGCGCGGTACGCGGCATTGGCAGCGGTGGTCTGGGCGACTGTCCGGTGCCATCCCCAAGGGGCCGTGGCGAACGGCCTGTTGACGTGGCCGCATTCCCTGCAGGTGCGTCCGGCGTCGGAATTGCGGATGTCCGCGAACCTGGCCGATCCGACCGTCGTCGGGAACTGCGAGACCCGGTCGTCGGCGGCACCGCCGTGCCGGGTTGCGTCATGTCCGGGCAGGTCGGCCGGAGTGGCGTCGTACTCGTGCCGCACGATCTCCGCCTTGCACTCCTGGCAGCGGGCGATCATCGCCTCGGACTGGTCTCCCTCCTCTGCCTGGTGCTGGGTGATGACCATGAGGCCGTAGGCGCCCTCCTCCTTCTCGTCGCGGAGGTAGGAGTTGACGCCGTGCAGGTTCTGCGTCGCCATGATCTGTCCGGTGGCCAGCACCGACCGGTGTGCTCCGTAGACGACGACGACTTCGTTGACGGTGTTCCAGTGGAAGAAGTGGCCGTAGTCGGCGTCCGGGCCGCCGGTGAGGACCGCGCCGCAGGGCACGATCGCACCGGCGTGGTCGTAGGGGAACAGCGGCATCAGCTGTCCTGCGGACCTGGCCATGTGCTCGAAAACGCTGGTCTTGAGTGGTGCACGGTCGGGATCGGGCGGCGAGATCTGCTGCGTCTCTTCCAGCAGAACCGCCTCTGCGGTGGGCTCACTCACGACTGCCCCTCCTATATGTTTCACCATGCGGAACAATGGTCGCTATTTTGGTACTAATATCTGACGCATGGCAAGCGTCGAGCAATGGCCGACCCGTTCGTAGGTACGCGTGAGTGGTGTCGAGGAGCAGGTTGAAAGGCCAGGTCACGCGCGGTGTGGAGACGCCGATGGTCGCCCCGGAAACTCCGGGCGACCATCGTGGTGGGTGGGCCTGTGCTGCTGATCACGTCGCTGGGCCAAGCGGAAGCGGCGGTGGCACGCCCCGCTGTGGCGACTGGGGTTGGCCGGTAACACATCGATGCGCGAGGTGAGGGCAGCCTCGGTCCGATCGCACCAGTCGCCGCTGGCCGTGGCCGCGCAGATCGGCCTCGGCCGGCGGTTTCTCGAGGATCGCGGGCGTGCGGCTCGGCGGTGGTGGCCGCGTACATGTACAGCGAGCCGGTCCCGTGCCGAGCTCCTAACCGGCCGGCGCGCGGTGACCCGCTGCAGGCCCTCGGCTTCCACGAGGCACGCCGCGGCGGCGATGCCCTCGCGCGTGACCGCCTTGGCAGGCCGTTCCGCTCTCGGCGGCTACGGGGCCGCGGCCTTGCGCTCACACCGGCGCCGCGTCACCCCGAGTATCTGGGGGCCGGCGACGCGGGCCGGGTGGGCGGGTGTCAGTCGATGCGCTCGCCCAGTTCGTGGGCGACGCGGATCGTGGCGGCCGCCGCCCTAAAGACCCAGCTGTCGTCGACCCGGGACTGGGGGGCCGTGGTGGCTATGGCGGCCCGTGCGCGACCGTGCCTGTCGCGGACGACTGCCGCGACCGCGCCGACGTCGGCTTCACTCTCGGCGTTGTTGACCGCGTAACCGAGGCGTCGGACGTCCGTGAGCTGCTTCTTGAGCTCCTCACGCGTCTGCGGAGCGCGGGACGTGGGTGCCTGCAGGTCTTCCTCGGGGTAGCGGGCCAGGAGGGCTTCGTCGTCGAGTTCGGCGAGCAGCGCTTTGCCGGCGGCTGTCGCGTGTGCGGGCAGCGTCCAGCCGGTCCGGCTGCCGGTGCGTACGACCTGATTGCTCTCGACGCTGTCGACGTACAGCACCTCGGCTCCGCGAAGGGTCGCTAGATGAACGGTTTCATTGCTCTCGTCGCGCAGCTGCACCAGGGCTGCGTGCGCGAGCGAGCGGATGTCCATGTTCGCGACGACCGACAGACCGATGTCGACCAGTGCGGGACCCGGTTTGTATGCGCGTGAGAAGTCGTCCTGGACCACGAAGCCGTGGTGGCTGAGCGTGGCGAGCATGCGATGGACCGTGGAGCGTGACAGGCCCATGTCGCGGGCCACCTGGTTCACCCGGATCATCTCGTGGTCCTGGAACATGCGCAGCATGCGCAGCACGTTGTCGACGGCCCCGATCAGGCCCGACGGCCGGCGGGCGGAGCTGGGCTCATCGCTGTTGGTCCCCGTTTTTCGATCCACGCTGAGCACAGTAGCGCAGGGATTTCCACCCTTCGGGCCCTTGCCATTACGTTCCCGTGAACGGGACAGTGTTCTGCACAATGACACATGTAAACGGCGAAGGAGACTTGCCATGCCTCTGTACCTGAGCCTTCACCAGGCCCCGGGCTTGTCGGTCGAGGAGATCGCGGGGAACGCGCCGGAGGTCGCCCAGCAGGTGCACGCGACCTTTCGGCAGCTGTATGTGAACACCGACTCCGGGTTCATCGTCTCGGTCTACGAGGCCGACAGCGCCAAGGCCCTGGAGGAGGAGTTCGAGCGCATT
This sequence comes from Streptomyces zaehneri, assembly GCF_032248645.1. Taxonomy (NCBI): domain Bacteria; kingdom Bacillati; phylum Actinomycetota; class Actinomycetes; order Kitasatosporales; family Streptomycetaceae; genus Streptomyces; species Streptomyces zaehneri. Next base: position 22,197 of record NZ_JASTTJ010000035.1, on the reverse strand, counting down.
GGCTTCCCCTTCGACGCCATCCACGAGATCGACTTCACGCAGAACGCCGTGGAGCTGGCCGAGATGGTGCGACAGGGCGGCCATGTCTGAGGCACCCGCGCTGCGACGCCCAATCACCCTGCACTTCCGCGGTGACTGGGGGCAGGCCAACCTCCACCGGATCTGCGGCTGGCTGGCCCAGGAAATGGGGGACCGCGCCCCCGCAGGCTCCCGCTTCGCCATCTGGAACGGCAGAGGCGGCGTCGACCAGATCGAGGCGCTGCGCACCGGTGAGGCCGACATCGCCCTGGTCACACCGACGGCCGCGGTGCGGATGCTGGACCGCGCGGGGAAGACGGAGGGGCTGGCCTCACTGGGCGTGATAGGCCAGCGCGACCGGCTCGTCGTTGCCGTCGATGCGTCCCTGCCCGCCACCACCGTGGCTGACCTCGCCTCCATCACCGACCAGCTGACCGTGGCCACCTCGCCGGACGACGGGGTCAACCTCATCGGCCTCGCCGCACACAAGGCGCTCCGTATCGCCGGCGTCGACCCCGGGAAGCTGACGTTCTTCTACGACGAGCGCCCGTTCCCGCCGCTGGACCACTTCATCGAGGGCAAGGCGAACGTCCTCATCCACGAAGCGGTGATGACCCCGCGATGGCAGCAGCTCGACAGCGTAAGGCCGGTCAAGTACCTGCCATGGGGAGAGGACGTGCTGCGGGCCTTCGCCGCCGAGGGGTGGCAGGATGCCATGGTGAAGGCGGGCTACTTCCCCGGCCTCACCGAGGATCTGCGCACGCTCGACTTCTCGGACTTCGCGATCCTGTGCAGGCAGGACCTGGACGACGACGTCGCCGCCCTCGCCACCTGGTGCTTGGTGATGACGCGCCGGGCCCTGGAGGCGCAGTACACACACCTGCCGGCCGATCACTCACCGGTGACGTACCCACTCGTCCCCGCCGACATGGCACGCTCGCCGCTGCCGCTGCACCCGGCCGCAGCGCGTACGTACGAGGCATTGGGGGACAGCGAACAGTCCGACGGCGCCCCGCTCTGGAAGTGAGGCCGCAGCACCGCCGGAAGCATGATTGCGTCACGGCGTCCCGCCTGTCCCCCCTGCCGACATCCCTGACAGGGCGCTCGGAGCAGCCGGATTGCCCGGTTGTGCCCTAGTCTTCTGAGTCAGGAGTTCCTTCTATATATGTAGGCTTGCGGTATGGCTCGTACGGGGCGGCCGAAGGCCGAGTTGGTGCTGTCGGTGGATGAGCGGGCGGCGCTTGAGGGGTGGGTCAGGCGTCGCTCGACTCCTCAGTCATGGGCGGTGCGGTGCCGGATTATCCTGGCCTGCGCGGACGGCATGTCGAACAAGGATGTCGGTGCCCTGGTGGGCATGACGGGGCAGTCGGTGGGCCGCTGGCGGGCGCGTTTCAACGAGCATCGCATCGCCGGTCTGGGTGACCTGCCCCGATCCGGCGGCCCCCGCTCGGTGAGCGACGAGCAGGTTGCCGCAGTGGTGAAGCGGACGCTGGAGTCGACACCGAGGAACGCCACGCACTGGTCGACGAGAGCGATGGCGAGAGAGCTGGGCCTCTCCCAGTCGACCGTGTCGCGGATCTGGCGGGCCTTCGGCCTGCAGCCCCACCGCTCGGAAACCTTCAAGCTGTCGACGGACCCGTACTTTGTGGACAAGGTGCACGACGTCGTGGGCCTGTATATGGACCCGCCCGAGAGGGCGCTGGTGTTCTGTATGGATGAGAAGACGCAGATCCAGGCTCTGGACCGCTCTCAGCCGGTGCTGCCGATGATGCCCGGGGTCACCCACGACTATGTCCGTGCCGGCACTACCACCCTGTTCGCGGCACTCGAGGTCGCCACCGGGAAAGTGATCGGATCCCTGCACCGCCGGCACCGGGCTGAGGAGTTCAAGAAGTTCCTGATCAAGTTGGACCAGGAGATCCCGGCAGATCTGCAGGTGCACCTGATCCTCGACAACTACGCCACCCACAAGACGCCGGCCGTCAAGACCTGGCTGATCGCCCACCCTCGGTTCCATCTGCACTTCACGCCTACCGGCTCGTCCTGGCTCAACCTCGTGGAGCGGTGGTTCGCAGAACTGACGAACAAACAGATACGGCGAGGGGCCTACAAGAGCGTCCAGGCCCTTGAGAAGGACATCCGCACCTGGATCGCCGCATGGAACACCGATCCCAAGCCCTACATCTGGACCAAGACAGCAGACGAGATCCTCGAACGCCTCGCCGGTTATTTACACAGGATTCCTGACTCAGAAGACTAGCGAGTTCCTCGCCAGGTGGGAGTGGTCTCGGCCGTTGTACGCCTGGCGAGGTTGTCGACCGAAGCGACGTGGATCATTGCCGCGGAGCCGGCCGGCACGGTCTCGTAGTCGCCGGCGAGGCAACGATGCATCATGATCCGACCGATACTCCGCTCGGCTACCCGCTTTTGCCTGGAACCGCGCGGCCGGGAGCTGCCGGGCGGGAGACAGACGCCGGGAGTTCCGCGGTTCCCGGTCCCATCGCCGCCCGACTGCGCCGGACTGCCGGTGGCAACGGGCGGCGCTTTCGACCCGCCCAGGGCACCGGGGTCCCCCGGTGCCCTGGGCGGGTGAGCAACGCCGGCATGGACATCACGACGCAGCCGGGAACAGACCTCTCAGCGGGCCTCGCGCGCGGCTCGAGCGGCACTGTTCAACTCGTTGCGAACGTCAACGGCATCACGGTCCGTCAGCTTGTAGCCGAACAGGACCAGGATGGCGGCGACGCCCACCAGGGCGGGCAGAAGGTTGACGACGAAGCTGATACCGCCGAGCGCCTCGGAGGTCTGTGCGGAGTTCGGCCGGTAGCCGAGGAGTCCGAGCAGGCCGACCCCGGCGGCGCTGACGGCACTCGCGAGTTTCGTTCCGAAGCTCCAGACGGCGTAGACCGTGCCGTCGGAGCGGATACCGGTCTGCTGCTCACCGTGGTCGATCACGTCGGCGATCATCGAGATCAGCAGTGCCATGCTGAAGCCGGCCAGCCCGTGGAGCGCGGTGAAGAGAACGACCAGGGACGTGCTGTGCGGGTCGACGAGATACAGCGCGACGAGCGCGAGCACCTGAACGACGAGCGAGACGATGAGCAGGTTGCGCTTGCCGAGATGCCGTGCGAACCGGGTGAAGGCGAAGGTACCGATCATCGCTGCGAACCAGGGCAGGCTCATCAGGAGCGGGACGAGCGCCGAGTCACCGACGTTGTACTCGTAGAAGTAGATCACCACTCCCATACGTCCGAAATAGGAGATGACGATGAGGAGGGTGGCCACGAGGAACACCAGGAGGGGGCGGTTGGTCAGGACGGCGCGCATCGTGACGCGAATCGGTGGCTGCTTGGGCCGGACCGGCGTGATGGTTTCCCGCGCAGTCGCGAACACGGCGTAGAGCAGCGGCAGCGAGACCGCGGCGAAGATCGCGAGGGTGATCGTGTACCCGCCGGCGGTCGCGGAGTCCCCGTCCTGTGACCGGCTGAAGAAGGTGATGAGCGGGACCGTGACCAGTCCGAGCAGGATGCCGATGGCATTCGAACCGATGTAGCGGAAGGAACTCAGGGACGTGCGGTCGGCCGGAGTCTCCGCCATGGCGGCGCCGAGCGCTCCGTACGGCACGTTGACCGCGGAGTACAGGATGCCGAGGATCATGTAGGTGAGGGTGGCCCATGCGACGGCGGCCGCCGAGTCACCGGAGAACGGGGCGGTGAAGACGAGGACCGAGAACGCCGCCAGCGGGAACATGCCGTACAGCATCCAGGGGCGGAAGCGGCCGTGCCGGCTGTGTGTCCGCTCGGCCAGCGCGCCGATCACCGGGTCGATGACGGCGTCGAGGACGCGTGCGCCGACCATGAGGATGCCGACGGCGCCGGCCGCGATGCCCACGGTGTCGGTGTAGAAGATGGCGAGGTAGGCGATGGTGGTGTTCCAGATCATGCCGCCGGCGAAGTCCCCGAGTCCGTAGACCGCTCGGTGGAGCAGGGGAAGGCGGGGGCGGCTGTCCGCGCTGATCAGCGACGGCTGTGCCTCGACGGCGGCGGGTTCTGTGGTGGACATGGCTCTCCCAGAGGTGGGCACGACGGTGTGCGACACGGATGCCCGCAAGCGCGGGCGATCCCGTCCGGACCCGATGCGCGGTCGATCGGTGGCGCACAGCGCACACAGCGCATCGGTCCGGGAGAACGAGGGGTATCTCGTGATGAGGGGTGGTGCCGTACGACGTGCGATCGCCGGTCCCGTGGGGTGCCGGCGTACGGCTTCAGTCCGGAGGGATCACCGAGTCACAGCGAGGACGCGGTGAGCGAGGCGGCCTGTTCCGCTCCCCGGCAGGCCAGCAGCATCGACGTCAGGGTGGGGTTGCAGGCCACCGGCGTCGGGATGACGTTGTTGCCTCCCAGGTAGAGGTTGTCGTAACCCCACACACGGGAGTGGCTGTCACACACGGAGGTGCCGTCGTCAGCCGGGCCCATACGGGTGCTGCCGAGGTAGTGCAACGACGTCCCGCCCGGCTGGACCATGACGGTCGGCCGGTCGGCGCCGAGTGCGCCGGCGGCGCGGGCGACCTGGCGTCTGGCCTGCTCGATGAGGTCCAGGTCGTGCGGGGTGTACTCGTAGTCGTAGCGGATGGCCGGCATTCCGTACGGGTCGCATTCGGTCTGCGAGAACCAGATCCGGTCCTCGAAGCGTGCCTCCTTGGCGAACATGAAGGAGAACAGCACCATCCCCGTGCTGCGGTCCGATCCTTCGGAGCGGACGACGGACTGCCGGAACTGGCCGTGCAGTTCCCCGTGTTGCGGGAGCGGGATCCACCCCACGCCACTGGACGTGCCGTCCGCGTGGAGGATGCTGAGGTCGGGTGTGGCGTCCAGTCCGGCGGGCGTGAGCGTGGTACCCACGAACACGTGCTCGCTGAAGTAGCGGCCCAGTGCCTGGGGACGTATGCCGGAAGCCCACAGCAACTGCGGGGTGTGCAGCGCGTCGCCGGCCACGACCACCACCTTCGCCGAGACACGCTCGGTGTGTCCGGTGGGCCGGTGCTCCAGGACTGCCCCGGTGATGCGACGGCCTTCCCCCGTCAGCCGACGGCAGAGAGTGTCCGCGGCTATCGCGAACGTCTCACGGGGCCCGGTGGCCAGGTCACCGAGGACCGTGTCGGAACCGGACCAGTGCAGGGTGCCGTCGGGGTTCCTCCGGCAGGCGAGCGGTATGTTCCGCACCGGGCCGTCGGGGTCCAGTTCGTCGTTGAACTCCTTGCCGAGCCGGGCGAGGCACTCCTGCCACTCGGGGCTGTCGGTCAGCGGCTCCTCGCTCACGGCGAGCAGCTGCTTGGCCTTGTCCAGTGCCGCGTCCCACTCGTCCCGCGGGATGAAGCCGACCCGCTCGCGCCCCCGGGGGTAGGGCGATGCCGTACCCCAGTGGCTGCCCATTCCGCCGACGTTGCGGGAGGCAGCCAGGGCCGGGAGCAGCCCGCTGCCGGCGCCCGGCGCCGCCGGGTCGACGAAGAAGGTTCCGGCCGCCGCCGCGAGTTCGGTCGCCTCGGCGTCGAAGTGCGCCCGCATGGAGGTGCGCTCTTCCCCGGCCGTACGCCCTTCGGACAGCCGTACGGCGCGGGCGCGTTCCGTGCGGTCCTGGATGTTGAGGACATGCTTTCCGGGCACGCCCGTGAGACGCGGGCCGGCCTCGACCATGAGGATCCGGGCGCCGGGGACACGCTCGGAGACGATCCTCGCGTAGGCCGAGCCGATCGGACCGCTGCCGACGACCAGGAGATCGACTTCTTTCGGCAGCCCGCCCTGCGCCGAGCTGTCCACGAACCGCGCTGTCATCGGCTCTGCACCTGCTTGCTCTGCGCCGAGGGGGTCGTGGCCCGGATGCGTGCGACGGTCTGCCGGATCGTGTCGTAGGCCACCGAGGAGTCCGGGCCGCCGTACTCGATGGTGAGCGGTCCCGCAAAGCCGCTGTCGGCGATGATCTGCAGCACCCGGTCGAGGTCGTAGACCTTCGAGCGCTTGTCGTCGTGGAATCCGTACGTCTTCACGTGGACCACCTGTGCGCGTGGCAGGAGTGCTTCGATCGCCCGGTAGGTCTGTTCGGCGTCCTGGACGTCGCCGGGTTCGCGTCCCGCGGTGACACTGCCGACCACCTCGGACATCACGGGCTCCAGGTTGCCCGTGTCGAGCACGAACCCGAGCTCCGGACCCACACCGTCGAGCAGTGCTTCCACGTACTCGGGGACCGACGTCATCTCGTCGTCGTTCTCGATCAGCAGGGAGACCCCCGCCGCGTGGGCGACGCCGACGAGGTGCCGGAGTGCCGCCACGAGCTCGTCGGTGGCGGCGAGGGGCACCTGGGGCACGATGGGCGGCGGCAGCAGGATCACCCGTGCCGACTGTGCGCCGGCTTCGGCGGACTGCTTGATGATGCGTTCGACCGCGGCCAGGTCTTCCGCACGCCGGCCGGCGTCGGCGTCCCCGACGTAACGGCTGATGGCGGCGAGGCTGTAGGTGAGTTCCCCACGGTCGACCGCGCTGCGCAGTGCGGCGCGTTCCTCGGCGGGGGCTCCGCTGAGATGTTCATCCATGATCTCGACGGCGGTGACGCCGAACGCGCTGCGCAGGCGCTGCGGAAGGTCACCGAGAGGGAGGGACCGGGGGCTGTCGACGACCTGCTGCCGCACGAACTCGCCGTCGGGCGAGCGGAAACCGAGCGAAAGCGGGCCGAGTTCGTGCCGGATCCCGAAGGTGGCGATGCGTATGTCGTTCTGCACGGATTCTCTTCTCTTTCTCTGGCGGCCCCGTCAGGGGCGATCTGCGGGGGCTCGCGCGATCAGAGGGCGGCCCCGATCGGGCGAGGCTGGTGTGGGGGAGCGGAAAGCCGGCTGTCGCACCGCGAGGCGGATATTCCCGGGCGATGCGCGGTCCCGGACACCGGAAGGGATACCGGTATTAACCATGATGATTATGGTGATAGTGCTTTTCGGGCCACCAGGACGTCAAGAGGCAGGACAGGACCCGATATCACATATCGGTGACAGCCGCCTCGGCCCGAGGAGGGAGACGCTGGTCAACCACAGTCTCCGAAGAAGCGACAGGTGGCGCGGGGGACTCAGTGGCCCAGCAGCGGGGCGAGCGTACGGTGAGCGATGTCCAGACCGCGGACGACCTTCTCCGGCGTGCCGCCCCAGACAGGGTCCTCGTGTTCGACGGAGAGGGTTCCGGTGAACCCGTGCTCGTACAGCCGGTCGATCACGGAGCGCCAGTCGACCTGTCCGAGGCCGGGCACCCGGTATCGCCACCAGCCCATGTCCCAGGGGCTGCCGGAGCGGTCTCGTGCCGGCCCGAAGTGGCCCCACCGCTGCCGGTCCTGCGGCCGTAGCTCCACGTCCTTGGCCTGGGCGTGGACGATCCGGTCGATGTACGGCGCGATGGTCTCCACCGGATCGATGCCGATCCAGGTCAGGTGCGACGGATCCCAGTTGAGGTAGAGCCCCAGATCGAACATCCACTCCCACAGCTCGGGGGAGTAGGCGAGGTTGCCGGGGTAGCCGTCCGGATGCCACCCCTCCATCACGCAGTTCTCGATGACGAGCTTGACGCCGCGCTCGCCCGCGTAGTCGACGAATTCCGGGAAGACCCGCTCGGCTTCGGCCAGGTTGTCGGCGACCGTCTTCGTCCAGTCCCGTCCGATGAAGGTGCCGACGTACGGCACGCCCAGTCTCTGTGCGGCATCGACGGCGTGCTTGAGATGGCTGCGGTAGGAGGCCCGCCGCTCCGGGTCCGGGTGGAGGTGGTTCTCGTAGTAGGCGAACGCCGACAGCTCCAGTCCGTACGTGTCGAACAGGGTGCGGGTGCGCTCGGCGTCGTCGTCGGTGAAGCAGGCCACCGGCAGGTGCGCTGCCTCGAAGTCGCGGCCGCCGGTGTCCGGCCAGACGGCCACTTCCAGGGCCTGGTACCCGCGGCCCGCCGCGTACCGGGCGATCTTCTCCAGGTTCCAGGAGGGCAGGCAGGCGGTGAGCATGCCCAGCCTGATCCCCTCGGAGGGGGGTGTGGCACCGCTGATGCTCGGATTCCCGTTCATGGTCGGTCAGTTCACCTTCGTCCAGGTTCCGGTGTCGGAAGCGGTCAGGAAAGCGTCGACCAGGTGCGCCGAACGCAGCCCGTCGGCGAAGAGCGGCAGTCCCTCCGGAACGGCGCCGGTGGTGATGGCGGTGTACACATCGGCGGTGAAGGCCGCGAAGCAGTCCACGTACCCCTGGGGGTGGCCCGGCGGTACGACGGTGAGCCGCTGCTGTTCGGGTGAGGTGTCGCCGGCTCCGCGGTGCAGCAGACGTGATTCGGACCGGCCGCCGAGCCAGACCGTCTCGGGGCTCTCCTGATCGAACACGGCGCTGCCGGCCGAGCCGTCGAGTTCGAACCAGAGCCGGTTCTTGCGGCCTGCGGAGACTTGCGAGATCACGGTGGCGGCGAGCACCCCGTTCTCCGAGCGGAACAGCACCGCGGCGGCGTCCTCGGTGACCACGGGTGCGCGTCCGGCGGCTGACCCGGTGTCCGGCGCGGTGAAGGACTTTGCTCCCGTGACGGGCCTGTCGGGCACCACCACGCTGCCGCGCGCGGTCAGTTCGGTGAATCGCTCGCCGGACACGAATTCGACGAGATCGCACCAGTGCGACCCGATGTCCGCGAAGGCCCGGGAGGCGCCGCCGTCCCTCGGATCGACGCGCCATCCGGAGGCGTCCGGATCCAGCATCCAGTCCTGCAGGTAGCTGCCGTGCAGGAGATGCCATGTGCCGAACTCCCCGGCGACACGGCGGGCACGCAACTCCCTGATCAGTGGGTGATACCGGTAGACGAACGGTACGGCGGCGATGGTGCCGGCCCGGTCCGCGGCGGCACTCAGCCGTTCCGCCTCCTCCACGGAGACGGCCAGCGGCTTCTCGCAGACCACGTGCTTGCCCGCGTCCAGGGCCTGCTCGGCGTAGGCGACGTGGGTGTGGTTGGGGGTGCAGATATGAACGACGTCGATGTCCGGGTCGGCCAGCAGCTGATCCGCGTCCTGATAGCCGCGGACCGGTTCTCCCGGTGCCGACCAGGCCGCACCCGCTTCGGCGGACCGCTGTGCGGACGAGGCCAGGACGCCGGCCACTTGGCCGCCGGCGGTGCGGATGGAGCGGCGGTGCACCTCGGCGATCATGCCTGCGCCTATGACCGCGGCACGGATCGGAGACGCGCTGCGTGCGGGGAGGTCCGGAGCGAGTGAGGGGCGCGGGAGCAGGGGCATGGAGGTTGCCCTTCTTATGACGGGTACGGGGGCTGACGCCACGGTGGACAGCGAGGAACGGCTGTAACGGCAGTACCGTCATTCATGTGACCGGGTTGTTAACCGCTTCCGTATCGGACGTTAAGCGACAGCTTTAAGCCAACACAAGCATTTGTTTTTGCGTCTTGAGACTCATAATGGGAGGGGGATTGGGTTAGGCTGTGCGGCCATGAGTGCTCTGCCCGGCGCCGCCATCGCCCCCTCTTCCGCAGCCTCCGTCCGGCAACAGCCGGGGGGCATCGTCCATCCGCGTCTGTCCGTTCCGGTGCTGCGGTTCCGGGACGGCGGGGGACTGCTCTACTCCACCCTCGCCCGGCTGATCGCCTCCGGCGCCGCCGTGCACCGCGGTGAACTGGTGGAGCGGGCCGGCCTCGCCCGCTCCACCGTCACGCGCCATCTGGAAGCGCTGATCGAGGCAGGGGTCATCATCGAGGACGGGTCCGTGGGCCGGCCCGGACGCGGCAGGCCACCGCAGCGGCTGTCCGTCAATCCGCGCGCCGGGCTGGTGGGTGTCGCCGACGTGGGCGCGCTGGAGGCCCGGCTGGCGATCACGGATCTGGCGCAGAACAGGCTCGCCTCGCTCGACATCCCGGTCGACCTGGCGCAGGGCCCGGAGGCGGTGCTGGAACAACTGGAGGCCGCGCTGAAGGAACTGCACGGCTCGGTCGGCGCAATCCTGGCCACGGGGGACAGGAGTGGTGCTGCAGACGGTGAACCCGGTGACCTCTGCGCCGTCACCGTCGGTCTTCCGGGCCCGGTGGACCACGCCGCCGGCATACCGGTCCGTCCGCCGATCATGCCCGGTTGGGACGGTTACCCGGTCGGCCAGGTCCTCTCTCAGCGGTTCGGCTGCCCGGTCCTGGTCGACAACGATGCGAACCTGATGGCCCTGGGGGAGGCCCGCACCCTGCCCAAGGATCAACTGCCTCTGCTGTTTGTCACGGTGTCCACGGGAATCGGAGGGGGGCTCGTCTCCGCCGAGGGAGAACTGCACCGTGGTGCGGACGGAGCCGCCGGCGATATCGGGCACCTGCCGGTGCGGGGCGCCGACGACGTGGTGTGCCGTTGCGGCAAGACGGGCTGTATCGAGGCGGTGGCGTCCGCCGCGGCGATGACCGCCAGGCTGGAACGGGAACGGGCCGCACAACCTGGCCTTCTGACCGAGACCGCGGAAGATGCCCTGACAGGAACGGAAGAGCTGACCCGCCTGATCCGGCACGGTGATCCCGCAGCCTTGAGGATCGTCCTCGACGCGGCCGAGCACATAGGAGAGGTCGTCGCCCTCCTGGTGCACGTCTGCAACCCCGCCCGCGTCGTCCTCGGCGGAACCCTGGCGAGCGTGGGCGACGAACTGGTGTCGCGAGTACGAGGGGTCGTCTACCACCGGGCGCTGCCACTGGCCACGAGGAACCTCCGGATCGAGGCGAGCCGCCTCGGTGAGCACGCGGGCCGGGTCGGAGGGGCCGTGCTGGGGGTGGAGCAGGTGCTGTCCCCGGACGGCATCATCGACCTGATGCAGCGTCAGCGCTGACACGGTGTCTTCGTGGCCGGCTCACGAGTGCAAGTGACCGGCGACATCGACGAACTGCAGTCCACACATCACCGGCTCACCGAGATCCGACCACCCTCCCGGCAGGGCTGCGCGTCATCTCTGCCCGTCACATTGATGGTGACCGGGGACTGACCGGGGCGGTGCCGCCGTGTTCGAGTCGCTTGCGGGTTCCACGCGGTCAGGTCACGCGAGTACGCCCCTTGATGACCACCTCCGAAGCGCTCACAGCCGGGCAGGAGCGCATGGCGAGGTGACCGGCCCGGCCGCGGGGCGTTGTGCAGTCGTCGTGGTGTCAGGTGCGGTCGCAGTCGAGGCAGGTGCGGGGAGCGCCGCTCGCGTCGGAGAGCTGGCTGCGGTGGTACACAAGGAAGCAGGTCGCACAGACGAATTCGTCGTCCAGTTGCGGAAGCACCTGGACGACCAGTTGCTCGTCCGAGAGATCGGCACCGGGAAGTTCGAGGCCTACAGCGCTCTCGAACTCATCGACGTCGATGGTCGAAGCGGACGTGGCGGTGCTCCGGGACTTGAGCTCCTCGAGGTTGTCGATGACGCCGTCGTTGCGTGGGGCGTCGAAGTCCTGTGCCATGCTGCCTTCTCTGTCATGTGCCGTCTGCGGTGCTTGCGTAGGGCTGGGGAGCCCACACGAGGGGAAGCGGAGAGTGGTCCGGTCAGGTGGGCTGGACGGTGATCGTGCAGAGCCGCTTGGTGGCCCGGGTCAGGGCCACGTACAGGTCCCTTTCCCCACCTGGGCGGGCTGTGGTGATCTCTTCGGGGCTCATGACGACGACCCCGTCGAATTCCAGGCCGCGCGCTTCGGACGCCGGCACGATGCGTGCGTGGTGTGCGATGCCTTCGGCCGTCAGCTCGCTCACCCTCCAGTCCGCGCAGATCACCCCCAGAAGCTCGCCCGGGTACGTGATGCTTTGGGCTCGAAGCTCTTGGGCGACGGAGGCGACCAACCCGTCCGCAGGCGCGGACACGGTGCGGGGAGCCTCACCACTTCGCAGTGAGCGTGTCGGCTTCTGGTCCGGAGCGATCCGTGCGAGCAGCCCCCGGACACTTTCCAGGATTTCCTGTGTGGTGCGGTAACTGACGCTCAAGTGGTGCAGGTTGAACCGCGGTCCGACGTGGGGGCTCAGCGCCTCCTTCCAGCCGCGTGCTGTCGCGACCGGGCCCGCTTGGGCGAAGTCACCCACCAGCGTCATCGCCCTTGCCGGGCAACGGCGGACGATCATCCGCCATTGCATGGCGGTCAACTCCTGAGCCTCGTCGACGACGACATGCCCGTACGTCCGCTCCGGCGGGCCATCGATCAGGCTCGCAGCCTCGTCCAGCAACGGCACATCGGCATCAGTCCACGGGGCGTCCGGGCCGCGAAGCACATGTGACCGCTCGTCGGTGGTCAGGCCGGGCATGTGCTCGGCGAGAGCGTCCACGTTCGTCAGGAGTGCTCTCACCAGGTCACCGGGTATCAGCCGCGGCCACAGCACCTCCACTGCGCGGTCGACGCCGGCGTCGTCGAGGAGATCGGCCCGGATGGTGTCCGCGTCCAGATCGTGAGCCGGGCCCGAGGCCGCTGCGCCGTCGTGGTCGAGGTGGCGCGGGCCGGCCACCGCGAACCGGTCGAGGTTCCTGCCCGTCAGCTGGGTGACCTCGGCATCTATCCGCTCCAGAAGGTCGCTCATGTCACGTTTCAGTGCATCGGTGACGGCGTCGACCAGGAGTTCCTTGAATACCTGGCGCGCGGGGTTGTGCCCCAGCCCGGTTGCCACGGCGGCGTCGCGTGCTGTGATGACTTTCTCAGCGGGCAGGTGAACCGGTTCCTGCCCGACTCGCACGGTGAATTCGCCGCACGGGGCCTGGTGGGCGCGCAGCAGGCCGGCCAGAGCGTCGGCGAGGGCGGAACTGCCCTTGAGGCGCGCCGCATCGAACGGGTCCACCGTGTCCGTGGACACTCCGGCCAGTTCCTGGCAGGTCGTCAGGACGACATCGTTCTCTCCGAGCGAGGGGAGGACCTGGGAGATGTAGTCGAGGAACCGACCGTTCGGCCCGACCACCAGGACACCCCGCTCCGCGGCGCGGGGGAAGGCGTACAGGACATAGGCCGCCCGGTGCAGGGCGACCACCGTCTTGCCGGTGCCGGGCCCGCCCTGCACCACGGTCACTCCGCGGTGGGCGGAGCGGACGATCTCGTCCTGCTCGGCCTGCAGTGTCGCGACGGCCGCGTGCATCCTGCCGGTACGCCGCGCCGACAGAGCCTCTGCCAACGGGCCGTCACCCACTGCGTCTTCACCGGTGGGAGCGGAACCGTCCAGCAGTTCGTCGCTCACCGAGATCACCGTGCGCTCCTCGAGACGCAGGTGTCGGCGCCGTCGCAGGTTCATCGGATGAACCGGCGTCGCCTCGTAGAAGGGCCGTGCCGCGTTCGCGCGCCAGTCCACGAGCAGAGGCAGGATGTCGTCCTCCGTCTGGAGCCCTATTCGTCCGATGCGCAGGGCTGTGCCGTCCGTCCAGTCGATGCGGCCGAAGACCAGCCCGTTCTCAGCACCCTCCAGCCGGCTGATCTCTTTGGCCAGACGCTCTGCGGTGACCTCTTTCTCGTGTGCCTCACCGGCACTGTCCGCCGGGGCTTTGAGCGCGGCCGCTCGGTGTGCTCGTGCCTCGGACAGCCGCTCGGTGAGCAGTTGGTACAGGGCGGACACGTGAGCTTGTTCCAGATCGACCGCGCGCGCAGCGAGGTCGTACACCTGCGACAACAGGGGCTCCTCTTCTCGATTCGGCCACCACTATGTCGCTTCAGTACTTAAAAAGTAAATATTGACTTACTTAAGTAATTAGCCTCCCATTGCACGAAAAAGAGGCTATGGGCTGAGTAAGTGCAGATATCACCTGGCTTCGTCAAGTGCTGCGGGCGAAGGCGGCACGACGTCGGCTCGAGTGGCAGAACGCCGGTCGGAGACTCCTGCCTGACGTCCTATTTTACCGGACACATGACTTGACTATCAGGTCTGCCGATCCTAGCTTGAAAGTGATCAGGCAGGCACCACGGCAGGACGAGGGAGCGATCGGCCCGCATCGTCCTGCTGGCGCACTGCTGGCCGGTAGAGATCGGGAGTTGCAATGGAGCAACCGGAAATGGGCCGACTGTCAGTCGACAGGGACCGGTGCGAGGGCTATGGGATGTGCGAACAGGCCGCGCCGGAGCTGCTCCACCTCAACGATGACGACGAACCGGTCATCGACGTGGTCGAGATTTCGCCCATACAGAAGCCTCTCGCTGACGCTGCGGTGCGCGCCTGCCCGGTGGCGGCTCTGAACGTCAGCACCACTTCGGCACCGGCGTGACCGCCCTGCGCCACATCGTTGTCGCCGGGGCGTCACAGGCCGGCTGCGCCTGTGCCGCCGCATTGCGAGGCTTCGGCTTCGACGGTGAGATCACTCTGCTCGGCGATGAGCCCCACCGGCCATACACACGACCGCCGTTGTCGAAAGGTGTACTGGTCGGTGCCGCACCCGACGACAGCGTCTTCCTGCCCGTCCCCGACGACGTCTCGATGCTCCCTGGTGTCGCTGCCGTCGGCCTCGATCGTTCGCGAAACGTCGTCGAACTGGCAGACGGTGAAAGCCTGCACTACGACGGTCTGGTCATCACCACCGGTGCCCGCGCCAGGCGGCTCACCTCCGCGGGCGGAGACCGCGAGCTCACTGTGCGCACCCTCGACGACGCCATCGGCCTGCGACAGCGGCTGAATGGCGCGCAGACGGTTGTCGTGGCTGGTGGCGGCTTCCTCGGCATGGAGGTCGCCTCCTCGGCCGCGAGCCTCGGCAAGTCCGTCACCGTTGTCGACGGGGCCAGTCCGCTGGCCGACCGTCTCGGCTCCCTGCTGTCCGGCATACTGCTGGACGCGGCCGCAGAGCAGGGTACACAGGTTCGTGTCGTTCCCGGCGGCGTCACTGTCGGCTTCCAGGACGGCGCCCCCGACCGGTTGCTGTCGGCCGACGGCACGCTCCTCGCGGAAGCCGACATCGTCGTCACCGCCGTGGGCGACCTGCCCAACACAGAATGGCTGCACGGCAGCGGTGTGCATCTCGACGGCGGAGTCGTGGTCGATGACGAGTGCCGTGTCGCTCCCGGCATCGTCGGTGCCGGCGACGTGGTCTCCCTCCGTCGTGCCGACGGGCGTTGTCTGCGCAGCCCGCACTGGTCGAATGCGCTGTCACAAGCCAGGACCGCCGCCGCCACCCTGCTTGGACGGAAACCGTCCGGCGCGGCAGCTGCCACCACCCCACCATTCTTCTGGACCGAGGCGTTCGGTCTGAAGGTCCGGCTGGCCGGACACCTCCCTCCCGTTGGGGAGCCCACGGTGATCGACGGATCCATCGCCGACCGACGTGTCCTGCTTGCCTGGCGCGCCGGGCAGGAGCGCGGTTTCGGCACGGTCGCCGCGGTGAACTACCCCATGTCGGCGCCCAAACTCACCAAACTCGCCCAGCAGGTGCTGACTCACTGAAGGAGGCCGCAGTGCCCTCCCTTGTCACCTCCCCCCGGTCCGATGCCGACATCTTCTCCGAGAAGGTCATGGCCGATCCCTACGCGGTCTACCGTGCACTCCGTGACGCGGGACCGGTCGTCTACCTCGAACAATCCGATGTCTTCGCCGTCGCGCGCTATGAGCAGGCGCGCCACGTGCTCGGCGACTGGGAGTCCTTCTCGTCTGCCGACGTCGCGTTGAACGAACAGTTCAACCATTACATCGGTGACGGGATCCTTCGCGCAGATCCGCCGCTGCACGACCAACTGCGCAACGTCCTGTCCGCCCGTTTGGCTCCCCGGGCACTGCGCGATCTGGCATCCGACATAACCCGGCGTGCGGACCTCCTGGTCGACCGCCTCGTCGCGAAGGGCTCCTTCGACGCGGTGACCGATCTCGCGCGTTGGTTCCCCGTCGAGGTCGTCGGCGATCTGATCGGTCTGCCGCGCGAGGGGCGCGAGCGGTTGCTTCCCCTTCTCGACGCGAACTTCAACTGCTTCGGACCCGACAACGCCCGGACCCAGGCATCGTTCCCGCAGCTGCCCGAGCTGGCCGAGCACGTCATGGCCAGTGCGACTCGCGGAGCACTGTCCGAGGGCAGCATGGGCAGGGCGGTGTACGACGCCGTCGACGCCGGGGAGATCCCGGAGGCCGTCGCTCCATGGCTGGTCATGACCTACGTCACGGCAGGGATGGACACCACCGTGCACGCGATCGGCCACACCGTCTGGCTGATGGCTCAGCACCCCGACCAGTGGAATGCGCTGCGAGCAGACCCGTCCCTGACCCCTCAGGCATTTCGGGAAGTCGTGCGGTACGAGTCATCGGTCCAGGTGTTCGGAAGGACGGCACGCGTCGACTGGTCCGTCGGAGACGTCACCGTGCCGGCCGGCGCCCGCTTGGCCGTTCTCTACGGATCCGCCAACCGCGACGAACGCAAATGGGCAGACGCCGACCGCTTCGACATCACACGCAACAACCTCGATCACCTCGGCTTCGGCTACGGGCTGCATGGCTGCGCGGGGCAGGCCCTGGCCCGCCTGGAGGGCGAAGCGATCCTGCGGGCGCTGCTCCGCAGCGTGTCCCGCATCGAGGCCGGCGAGCCGGTCCGACACTTCAACAACATCTTGCGTGGCCTGGATTCGCTGCCAGTAACTGTCGTCACTGACTGACCCCTCATACGTGACGCGGCGCCCGGCTGGACCGGGGACCTCGCCGTCGTCGCCCGGCTCTTCTTCCTGTCATGTCGTGGCGCCTTCGTCAACAGGCGCCAGCCACCTGGAATGACCCGCCTCGGGCGGCGACCTACGGGACGGCACCGATGAACGGCCATCACATGCTCTTCGTGTCATGCGGGACAACATCGACCATCTCGGGCCGGTGCCCCTGCCTGACGGTTGGCAGCTCTGCGCCCTGTCGATCAACGGCGAGCCGGGACGCGTCACCTCGCCGGTCGGTCTTCAGCAGGTCTCCGGGCCTGAGCCGTGAGCCTGCCGTCTGACCGCCGCAGGCCGTTCGGCGCGGCAACCGGCTAGCTAGGCGTGCTGGGAGGTCAGGACATGCAGCAGCACCGTGTCCACGAAGCGTTCTCGCACATCGGGGGAAAAGGCCTTCCCCTGAACCACGCTGCGCGCGAGGACCTGTCCAAGAACCAGATCGAACAGAACATCCGACAGGGCGGCGTCCTGGAGCTCACCTCGACCGATGGCGCGCTGGACGACATCCCGGCAGTTGCGGCGCATCGGGTCCAGGGCTCCGTTCTGCAGGGCTTCGCCGACGGCAGGCTCCTTCTGCGCCGCGGCGAGCAGGCTGACGAATCCCGGAACATCCTCCTGATCTGCCAGAGCGGCTGCCAGGTCCGTCAGCGCCACCAGGTCCTCGCGCAGGTCGTGCGCCCCTGACGGCAGTTCCGGGGCGGACACCGAACGGTCGAGCAGCGCAGCACACACCAGCGCGCGCTTGTCGGCCCAGCGGCGGTAGATGGTGGTCTTGCTGGCACCGGCCCGCGTCGCGACCGCATCGATCGACAACTGCTCGTAGCCCACTTCGCGTAGCAGTTCGTGCGTGGCGCCGATGATCGCTGCAGTACGTGCCGCAGTGCGGCCGGGTAGCGTAGTCCTCTGGGGCATGGTGTACGTAACCGTATCTTTCACCTTGCTGCGCGGCAAGGAAGAAAGACCGTCTCAGGCAGCAGCCAAACGGGAACGTCCGCCTCACGTGTACGGCGCCGGATCGAACCGTCTGCGGGAGACGCGAGGCTATGCCGCCTCCACCACGGATCCGTTTCCGGTGGGAGGACCGGCCAGAAACGGATCCGCGGCGTCCTCACCTCCGGCTAGCGAAGGCGCCGGTCGCATGGTCGGCCGGGGGGCACCACGAGGCTCGGACCAACCACGGGCCCATGGGGTGGCGACGCAGCAGTGGCAGGGGTAGCGCAGCCGCTGACGCAGCAGGCGCTCAGATGTCGTCGTACGGGCAGTAGATGGGCGCGGTGTCCGCGTTCCCCTCGGTGATCAGCCGGTTGGGAACGTAAGCGATCTTGTCTGTCTGGTCGCCGCGGAGAAGTGACAAGGCGCTGGTGACGGCCAACTCTCCCATTTCCATGACTGGACTGGAGACGGTTGCTGAGAATCGTCCGTCCTTCAGGGCTGCCAGCCCTTCGTCGGTGCCGTTGGCCGTGACGATGCGTACGTCGGTGCTCCCTGCCTGGTCCAACGCCTCGCGCACCCCGAAAGCCATGTCTTCATTTGCCACGAAGACGTACTGCAGATCCGGGTGGGACCGGATCATCCGGGACGCTGCAGATTTCGCCTTGGACCTGTCGTAGCCCCCTGGTTCTGAAGCGACGACCTTGACGTTGTCCGCCAAGGCCTTGGTGAACCCGCGGACCATGCTGTTGGAAGAGGATGTTCCGTCGCCCGAGACGATGCCGACTTCCACTTGTCTGCCGTCCGCGTCCTTGCTGATCCACTCCGCGTTCAGGCGCCCGATCTCTGGGAGGCGGAAGAGGACGGCGCCCAGGACGTCGTCGTTGCCGTCGGAGGGAGTGTAAGAAGTGACGAAAAGCGGGATTCCTGCCTTCTTGGCCATGGCGACGTCGGCATCGAGCGCCTTGCTGTCGACCGACTGAATGATGATCGCGTCGACCTCGCTGTCGATCATCGCCTTGATATTGGAGAGCTCGCGGCCGGCACTGGCGCGCGAGTTGGCGACCTGCAGCGTGGCCATGTTGCTCGCGGCGGTCTCACGGACCGCTTTTTCCAGGCAGGTATGGAAATGCTTGGTGTCGCCGTTGACGAACCCGAGGCTGGGCGGACCGGATGAGGAGGAACGGCCCGTGGAGCTGGCGGCGCAGCCGCTCAGCAGCAGGCACAGGCCCATGGCTGAGGCGAGTGTCGTATGTCTGTGAACGCGGGACACGCGGTGCAGACCTCTCGTTGGTCGGTGCAAGTGGAAACTCTGTGGGGGCAGACCTGCCTCGCACGGCCGCGACGGCAGCCGTGCCCGGGAAGCCGGGTCATCCGGAACTGTGGTTCCTGAACCGACCCCTTGGCTCCGTGCCGGCGCGTAGGCCGAACGGTGATCAGGGGAGGCCACGGCGACAGGCGGACGAAGCGCCGGCCGGTGCTGCGTGAGGTTGCTGCTGGCGGTCTGGCCGAAGGGCAAGCGTCCTCATAGCCAATTCATGGTAATGATTATAATGATGTTGCATTGCTGTTTCCGCAGCCGTCAAGAGGTGAGACGATATTCGTCATGGCGAATCACCAGGGCCTGCCCGGGGACGAGAGCGCGACGGCACAAGATGAGCACGGGCGGCGTGGACCGCGACACGCACGAGCCGACAGAAGCGGCGATCCGCCGGCACTGCGACGAGCGGACTGGGGCCAAGCGGGTGGAGCATCCCGCGCAGAAGCCGCAGCCGCCATCGTGACCGATCTCGCCGCACGCCTCGCCCCCGGCACACGCTTGGGCACGAAGGACGAACTCCGCGTCCGATGCGGCGTCTCTGTCGGAACCTTCAACGAAACGCTCCGACTGCTCCAGACACGAGGAGTGGTCACCGTGCAACGCGGCCCTGGCGGCGGCCTGTTCGCGGCCGAGCAGACCCCCATGGCCAAGCTCGCCCATTCCGTTCTCGCGCTGGACGCCTTCCAGGCTGACGTGACCGAAGCGCTGCGGATCCGCAACGCACTGGAACCCCTGCTATGGCAGGACGCGCTGTGGCATGCCTCCCCGGCCGACATCAAAGAGCTCCGCGTTCACCTTGAGCACATGAAAGCAGCTGCCGAATCCGGCGACGCCGACAAGTTCGTCCGGACCAACTGGCAGTTGCACACCAGGATCGCCGACATCTCCCCGAACACCCTCCTGCGCTCGCTGTACGCAGCCCTTCTGGAATTGGTCGAACAGCACGCACTTGCAATCCAGCCGGAACCCGGCGTCCCCCTGACGGAGCACATTCACGACCGCTGGAGACTGCATGCCGCCCTGGTCGATGCCCTGGACAAGCGGGACGAGGGCGCGCTGATGCAACTCGTCGCAGAGCACGACACGGCTGCCATGCGAACTGACTAGCCATCAGAAACCCTTGGCCGCAGGCCTTATGAGCGCACCGTGGCCGCCAGCCGCAGGGCACCGGACCGGCAGGAGTACATGCCCAGAGGCTTGATCGTGGGCTGAACCGGTGCCGCGACCGGAACGGGCCATGCAGGCAGGCCGAATGGCCGCCAATCCGCCGGACCGGTGGCTGTCCGGGATCACCGGACCGGCGGACGCTCTCACACCGGTCGCGTGGCGGGTTCGGGGACGTGCACCGGTGCACCAGTGGCGTCCAGGATCTGCTGCCTACTGACGCCCGGGGCGGTCTCCACCAGTGCGAGGCCGTCGGGGGTGATGTCGAGGACGCCGAGGTCGGTGATGATCCGTTGGACGCAGGCCTCTCCGGTGAGCGGAAGCGTGCACTCCTCGAGGATCTTCGGTGAGCCGTCCTTGGCGGTGTGGTCCGTGAGGACGATCACGCGGCGGGCGCCGTGGACGAGGTCCATCGCGCCGCCCATGCCCTTGACCGTCTTGCCGGGGATCATCCAGTTGGCGAGGTCGCCGTGGGCGGAGACCTGCATGGCGCCGAGGACGGCGGTGTCGATGTGGCCGCCGCGGATCATGCCGAAGGAGAGTGCGGAGTCGAAGAAGGAGGCGCCGGGCAGCACGGTGACCGTCTCCTTGCCCGCGTTGATCAGGTCGGGGTCGACCTCGTGCTCGTCCGGGTAGGGGCCGGTGCCGAGGATGCCGTTCTCGGAGTGCAGGACGACGTGCACGCCGGGCGGGAGGTGGCCGGGGATCAGGGTGGGCAGGCCGATGCCGAGGTTGACGTAGGAGCCGTCGCGCAGTTCGGCTGCCGCGCGGGCGGCCATCTCATTACGAGTCCAGGCCATCAGGCGGTCACCGTCCTCTTCTCGATGTACTTGTCAGCCGCCTGCTGGGCGGTCAGCGCCACGACCCGCTGGATGAACACTCCAGGCAGGTGGATGTCCTCCGGGCGCAGCATCCCGGGTTCGACGAGTTCCTCGACCTCGGCGATTGCCACCCGACCAGCCATGGCCGCCAGCGGGTTGAAATTGCGAGCGGACATATCGAAGACGAGGTTGCCGTGGCGGTCGCCACGCGCTGCCCTCACCAGCGCGAAGTCACACACGATTGCCTCTTCGAGGACGAACTCGCGGCCATCAAAAGTACGAGTTTCCTTGGCTGGTGAAGCGTCGGCTACCGTTCCGTCGGCGTGATGGCGCCAGGGAATACCGCCGTCGGCGAGCGGGGTGCCGACCCCGGCGGGGGTGTAGAAGGCGGGGATGCCGCAGCCGCCCGCGCGCAGCCGCTCGGCGAGGGTGCCCTGGGGCACGAGTTCGACTTCGAGCTCCCCAGTGAGGTACTGGCGGGCGAACTCCTTGTTCTCACCGACGTAGGAGCCGGTGACGCGGGCGATGCGGCTGGCACCGAGCAGGATGCCCAACCCGTGATCGTCGGTGCCACAGTTGTTGGACACCACTTGCAGAGAAGCGGCGCCTTGAGCGTGGAGCGCGTCGATGAGGGTGCTAGGGATGCCGCACAGGCCGAATCCGCCGACGGCAACAGAAGCTCCGTTGCCTATGTCGGCCACAGCATCGGCAGCAGTGGCATAGGTCTTATCCATGGAAGGTCCTTCGTGATCTATGCAGGAGCACCTGGGACGCCAGCCCAAGCGTGACCAGGGGCTGGAGGCCAGGACGATTAGGGCCGAGGAAGGAAGGCACCGTCCGATATAGGCACCGCCGGTGGGTGCGCCGTCAGGAGGGCAGACGGCAGCGCCGGCTTGCAAAAGATCGAGCTTTGCTCCACCGTCCAGGCTGGAGCAGATTCAACATAATGATTACTGTGATCTTCGGTCGGCCGGATGGAGGGCGTCAAGAGTCTGAGAGGTAAAGAACACGATGAATCGAGCACCGGGCCCTCCGGCAACTCGGGTTCCCCTTCAAAGAAGGGGAACCCGAGATCCCAGATACTCCATAGTTTTCTGCTTCCATAAGAGCGCCGGGCGTAATCTGACCCAACGGCAGTATTGACGAACCGTCAGATTCCAACAGGGAGTCAGAGCACGCACCACAACAAGACCTTACGTAGCTAGCCTTCTGACGCGCGCGGAGCGTGCGTCAGATTCGTTTTACTAGCCTGCGGAGCAGGCTAGTAATCGATGAGCGGCGACTTGCCACGGAGTGGGCAAGTCGCCGCTCATCGATTACT
>NZ_JASTTJ010000034.1:0-75218 GCF_032248645.1 Streptomyces zaehneri | reverse complement strand
TCAGCCCGATCGAGTTCGAGGAGAAGCACTACGCCGAGCAGGCGACGGCCGAACCAACGAATCTGAACACCCGTCAACCCCTGCTGACTAGCTGATCAGCGGCTCCCGCATGACGGGGGAACCTCAACGACAACAGGAACGCCAGACCCTGGCGAACGCCACGCCGTGACGAGAGCAGCAGGATGAAGGCGCTGTTGTGCAAAGGCCCCAGGCTGATGGCCGTACCGATCACAACCAGGTCGAGGACCATCGGATCAGCCGCTCCCGGGTGTCAGGGCCGCCCGCCACCTGGGGGCGGGCGGACGGGGCGGCAGAGTGAGGCGGTGGTGCTGCGGTGCCGCATCCCGACTTTGCAGGCGGCGGCCAGGCAGGTCAAGCAGGCCACGCCCGCATGGCGGCACCGGATGCCCGGCGGGCTCCAGGGCGGCGCCGAAGCCCCGACGGTGAGAGCCGGCTTCGATCCAGAGGTGGCCTCGGCGCACCATCTGGGTAGGGTCGGGCGGTGCCCGAGTTGAAACGGCTGCATGCCGGCCACGCCCCGGCGGTCCTGGCCTTCGAGCTGGCGAACCGCGCCTACTTCGCTGCCTCGGTCTCCGACCGCGGCGACGAGTTCTACGACAGGTTCACCGACCGGTACGGCGCCTTGCTGGCTGAGCAGGAGGCGGGCGTCTGCGCCTTCTACGTGCTCGTCGGTGAGGACGGCTCGGTTCTGGGGAGGTTCAACCTGTATGACTTGAAGGACGGCACCGCCGAGCTCGGGTACCGGGTCGCGCAGCACGTCGCCGGCCGCGGTGTGGCGACCGCGACCGTCCGGGAACTGTGCCGGCTGGCGGCGGCGCGGCACGGGCTGCGCACACTGCGGGCGGGTACCTCCCGCGAGAATGTCGCGTCCCGGAAGGTGCTGACCAAGGCCGGGTTCGTCCCGGTCGGCCCGGCCGAGCCGGCCGACCTCGGCGGTAAGCCAGGCGCCTGGTATCAGCGTGACCTGACAGTCCAGCCGTAGAGCGCGATTGATCTTGTCGGTGAACCGGTCGCAGGTGACAGCGTGGATCCTGCCCGCCGGTAGGAGGCGTTCGATGTCCTGATACGCCGGTAGCGCACCGATTCCGCGCCCGACACGACGCCGGACCGGACGTTTTCGCCACAACTCCGACATCTCGGCATCTCCGGCATTGGCTATCGGGAACCGCCCGGCGCGGCATTCCGTGGATCACGTGTAGGGTGGCATTACCGACGCGGGGTGGAGCAGCTCGGTAGCTCGCTGGGCTCATAACCCAGAGGTCGCAGGTTCAAATCCTGTCCCCGCTACGAAAGGAAGGGGCCCGGCAATGCCGGGCCCCTTCCACGTTTCGCCGAGCCCATGTCCATCCGACCGGCAGACCCATACCCCCTAGCGGGCCGGACCGCCGGTGCTCGCGGCTTTATGTGCGATACCGCACCGACATGGTTCGGGGCCGCGACCGAAGCGGTGAGACGCCTCACCGCAGCGGGTGCTCGAGCTGAGTTGCGGTGCGGGTGGTGTGAACGGGCGATGTCTCCCGAGGACTGCCCGGTGGACGCCGGACCGTGCTCGTCGTCCTTCATGTCCCCGGACGGATGCCCCGCAATTGGTCACTGCCTGACCGCACTCGTGGTCACGATGTCGATGGCCACTTGAAGGGGTGTCCCCGCAGTCCCCAGCAGAGCCCGGGTGATGGCGATCGCCTGGATGACGGTCACATCGCGCTCGGCCAGGAAGGCCTGGACAGCCTCCATCCCGTCATCTTCGAGGACTGGTCGGGACTGCTCGACCAGCGTGACCCAGCGTGCGGCCTCCTCGGGGCGTAGTCCGGCGATGTGGTCGAACACGGCCTCTTCCTCCTGTGCTGAGCCGATGGGATGACCCACGTGTCGTCGGAGCTGATCGCTGCACTCATGACCGGCACGGCGTCACCGCATCGAAGGCGGTCGAACCGGAACGGCCGAACTGGAGCGGCCGGAACCCGATCTGATCCTCTGGAAGATACTCGGCGCGGGTTCGGAGCAGCCGCTCGAACGGCTGCTCCGAACCCCGGGCCGGTCAGTTGACGGTCAGGACCGCTGTGTTGTTCGTGAGGTCCGGGTCGAAGTCGTTGTCGTACTCGCCGAACTCGCCGAACGAGGGGTGGATGCTCACGGCGCCGGTCGCGCCGGGCACCACGGTGTCGATGCGCACGGGGAACGCGAACGTGCGCTGGGTGGCCTCGAGCACCCAGTACGGCAGGTAGCAGTCGTAGCGCGGGGCGCCCGTCTGCCTCGGGTAGTAGCCGCCGTCGAGGGTGTGCGGGTAGCAGCCGGAAGGCACGCCGGTGACCTTGGTGCCCGCGGGTACGATCAGCCGGACCACGGCGACCGGATCGCCGGAGCCGAGGTGGCCGACCCAGGCCGGGCCGGTGTTCTTGAACGTCAGCTCGGCCGTGACCGTCTCGCCCGCCGCGCCGGAGACGGTGTCACCGGTCACGGAGAAGTCCGCGGTGTTCTCCGCGCCGATCTGGATGGCCGTGTAGTCGTTCCGGTGGTCGAGGTCCTGGGCGCCGTTGCCCGGCTCGACGTCGATGTCGAACCGTTCGTCCAGTGCGTGTGGGGAGAGTCGCACCGTCAGCGGCGCGGGCAGCTCGAAGGAGTCGCCCGGGGCCAGCACCTGGTCGAACGTGCAGAGGGCCGTGGCCGTCGGCGGATAGTCGTTGGTGTCCGGCCCGGTGTAGGTGCAGGCGTCGTACCGGGTCAGATCCGTCAGGCCGTACGAGGTGTACAGCTTGACGGTGAACCCGTTCGCGCTCTCGTTGCCGTTGTTGGTGACCTTGAACGGGATCGTCCGCTCGTCGCCGGGCTGAGCGTCCTCGATGTCGGCGAGGGGTGCGATGGCGAGGTCGGGCCCGGATCCGACGGTGAGTGTGGTGGCGTAGCTCTCGTGCGGCGCGGTGAGTGTGCCGTCGGGCCCGCCGGTGGCCGTCGCCTCGTAGGTGATCCTGCCCTGTGTACCGACTTCGGCACCGTCGGCCGCGCGTACGGACAGGAGCACCTGGTCGGCTCCCGTCGTGGGCACCACGGGGATGTCGCACACGGCGCTCGTGCCGCTCGGCGTGCAGTTCTCGGGCCAGGTCACCTCGGCGACTCCGGCGAGGCCGGAGACGTCGACGGTGAGCCTGCCGTCGGTCACCGTGAAGTTCTCGTTGTCGTGGTAGACGCCGACGTCCAGGGCGAGGGACCGCGGCTGACCGCCGTCGGTGCCGAGCGGCAGCGTTTGATCGCCCGGCTCGCTGATCGACAACTGGTCGGTCTGCGGCGGGTCGTCGGCAGCGAACGCGGGCGCGGCAAGGCCGGCAGTCAACAGGCCGACCGCCACCGCCACGGCGGCGCCGGATCTGAGGCGTAACGGGCGTTGGGCAGCGAACACTCTCATTGCTCCCCCAAGGGTGCGGTAACGCGACTGATGCGCCGGCAGCCCCGGCGCACCGGCAGGATCATCACATGGCGGCCCAGCCCGCCGCGCCCGGGTTTTCCGGCCCTGTTGGAGAACACCCGGCTGCCGGCCACCCGCTCGCGTCAAGCGGACTCGCAGAGCGGTGCCACCTCACGCCGTCCCGGCCCGAGGCCGTGGTCGACGACCTCCACGCGGTGCCGCTGAACGAACGGGTCCAAGTGGAGCCGGGGCGGGGAGCTCCAGGCGTGGTGCCTCGGGCGGTGCTCGCCATGACAAGCTGTGCTTTCCACTGCCCAGTCCCAGGAGGTCACCATGGCCGCAGAGTCTGCACTGCCCGAAGGCTCGGAGCCGGTTGACGGCGAGAGCCGTGCCCTCTCGCCCGACGACGACGGCCAGTACGACCTGAAGCGCAAGTTCCGGGAGGCCCTGGCGCGTAAGCAGGGTAAGCAGGCGGACGCCGCCGACCTCGCCGCGAACACCGACACGTCGAAGATCCACGGCGCGCACGGCCCGGCCGCGAGTCAGCGGTCGTTCCGTCGAAAGAGCGGTGGCTGAGCCCAAACTGTGCAGGGACGGAACTCGGCACGATCAGGCGACGGCTGGGAGGTACGGGCCGAGTTCCGCAGGGCGTCGAGGCCGCGAGGCTTCGACGCCGCCGTGCTCTACGCCTACCCGCTGCTACAGCCGAACGCCGCCGAGCCGTCCGCGTTCGCGCTGCCTTCCCCTCCCGGGCATTCCGGCCGGCCTCGCCGCAGAACCGACCGTGAACGCGACGCACGCTGCTCGCGCCGCAGGAGGCGTTGGCGGAGCGTTCGCCTGACGATTGCCCTGCGGGCCCTGTAGACCCTGCACGGCCTTCGGCCTCCTGTGCAGACCTCGCCTACTTCGGCGACCAACGGTCAGCAGCCGAAGCGGCGACCCGACGCGCTCAGCGCAGCCGGGAGCCGGACCTGCCCCGCTGGCTCCGACGAGGAGCCCACCGGCCGGCGACGATCTCAGCCACGGGCCGGGGGCGGCGTCCGCTCGGGATCGGTGTTCGCTCGATTCGTCAGGATCGCGCTCGCGACAACGTCGAAGAGGTGATCGGCGCGTGGGGCGAGTGAGGGCTGGTCGCTGAGCCACGCGAGCCCTGCGACCAGCGCGAAGAGATCGGTGCCATCGATATCGGTCCGCGCTGTGCCCGAGGCCTGGGCGCGGGCGAGGAGCCGGGCGCCGGCCGCGCGCAACGTGACGCATGAAGCGTGGAGCGCGGAGTCGGTGTCCTCGATGGCCGCTGTCATCAGCGCGGTCACACCCTGATACTCGGTCGTCCATGCGACGCAGTCGCGCAGCCACGACACGAGAGCGTCTTCGGGCGAGCTCGACGTCTCGAGCTCGCCCGCCCTTGCCGTCAGCCCGTTGAAGCTCGTGCGGAGCAAGGCCTCGAGCAGTGCCTCGCGCGTCGGGAAGTGACGCAGCAGCGTCGCGAGTCCGACGTCGGCCCTGCGCGCGATGTCGCGCATGGACACGTCCGAACCCTGCTCGGTGATGGCGGTTCCCGCGACGGCGAGCACGTGGTCGCGGTTCTTCCTGGCGTCGGCCCGCATCTTTCCCCCTTGACTATCCGGATCAGTGGTCCATATATTCGGATCAGTGATCCACTTATGTGGAGCGCTGATCCGGATAAGCCTATCCCGCGGTGCGGGCAGGAGAAGACGATGCCGATACACACGATGAGGGCGGTCCGGCTGCATGAGCACGGCGGCCCGGAGGTTCTGCGCTACGACGAGGTGCCGATTCCCGAGCCGGGGCCGGGGGAGGCGCTCGTCCGCGTTCACGCGGTCGGCGTCAATCCTCCTGACTGGTACCTGCGCGGCGGGCTGACCAGGATGCCCGGGGAGCCGGAGTCGACGGTCAGGCTGCCGGTGATCCCGGGGACGGACGTGTCGGGCGTCGTCGAAGCCGTCGCCGCGGACGTGGACGGCCTCGCCGTGGGCGATGAGGTCTTCGGGCTTCTGCGTTTTCCCAGCTTCGACGGCAGCGCGTACGCCGAGTACGTGGCCGCGCCCGCGGCGGATCTCGCACGCAAGCCGGCCGGGATCGACCACGTCCACGCCGCTGGGGCGCCCATGGCCGGACTGACGGCGTGGCAGTTCCTGATCGAGGTCGGACACGGTCACCCCTCGCCCTTCCAGGAGCAGCCGCATCGCCCGACGGCACTCGACGCCGCCACGACGGTGATCATCAACGGCGCCGCGGGCGGCGTGGGGCACTTCGCGCTACAGCTGGCGAAGTGGAGGGGTGCACATGTCATAGCGGTGGCGTCGGGCGCGCATGAATCGTTCCTCGGCGATCTCGGCGCCGACCGGTTCATCGACTACACCAGGAGTCGTCCTGAGGAACTCGTCCACGACGTCGACCTCGTTCTCGACACCGTCGGCGGGCCCGACAGCAAGCGATTCCTGCGTACGCTCAAACGCGGTGGCGCCCAGTTCCCCGTGCTCCCCGGGGACTTCGACGAGGAAGAGACAGCGAAGCTGGGCGTCACGGTCTCGAGCGCCCAGGTCCGCTCGAACGGCGCGCAGCTCGCCGAACTGGGGCGCCTGCTCGACACGGGCAGGGTCCGCGTCGCGATCGACAGCACGTTCGCGCTCGCGGATGCCCGAGCAGCGCACGAGCGAGCCGCCCGGGGGCACATCCAGGGCAAGATCGTGCTCACGGCCGGTGACGACGGCTGACGCAACGATGGTGACGGCCGGGCGGAGGCTCCTCGCAACCTGGCCGGGGCAGCCGCATGCCTCCCGTGGGGAGCCGGGAGGCGCGGCGGCCCTGTCGTCCCTGGCGGACGGCAGGGGCCAGCGTGGGGATCCTCGCCCCGGGGGAGGCGGATCCCGCACCTCACCATGCACCACAGACCAGCCAGTGGCATAGATCGCGGCCGGAACTGGATGTGCGGCTGCTTCCTGCCGCCCTTCGGCCGCCTGGACGGAGCTCAGCTGGTCGCGGGGCCCGTCCAGGCACACATGGGCAGCGTCGCTGTGTCAGTGGTCCGGTGCATGATCGGCGTGTCAGTTCTTCTATGTGGGGTGGGGCGCCATGCCGATCACAAATGAGCAGGTAGCGGTGCGTGCGTTTCTGCAGCCGCTGTACGCGGACGCGTACTTCCCCCGTCACGTCGTCGACAAGGGCAGGGCGATTCTGCTGCGGCTGTGCGAACGCATCGAGGCCGAGCAGCCGCCGGATCTGGCGGCCCTGTACGTGCTCACACAGGCCGCGACGGAGGAATTCAACCTGCTGGAGGCGGAGTTCGATGCGGCTGGGAGTGAGATCGAGACGGTAGCCCGCGAGGAGATCGCCGAGGACTTCTGGTTTGTTGCGTCGGCCTATGGCTTCGCGGACGCGGACGTGGAGGAGCTGATCGCCACCCGGGATTGGTGAGCGGCAATCCGGCTGCTGGGCAGGCAGGCGTGTTTCGTGATCTTCGACTTGATCGGCGCTCTCCGCCGTGGACGTACGCGACAGCCCGCCGCCACGCCGGGGAGAGGCTGACCCGGCTGACGGCCTGTCACCGGAGGTGTGTCACTCCGGAATCTTCCGGATGCCGCTCCCTGTCTTGCCACGGATACCTTCCAGGCACCGGTCCGGGCCACGGTGGCGAGAACCCGGTGACGGCGATCTCATGGCGCGCGAACGCGGCCGGAACCTGTTCGGCCACAGCCCTGCCCCGGAAGGCGCCCGCAGACGACGAAGGAGAAATCATGATCGTGAAACACATCAAGGCAACCGCGGCATCCGTCACGGTGGCCGCCGCGCTGACCGGCATCCTGGCCGCTCCCTCGGCACAGGCCGCGACGTCGGCACCAGCGGCTGCGGCGGCGGCCGAGTGCGGCGTGCGCGCTCACGACGGTCGGCTGTGGTGCGGGAACAGCGGATCGGCGCCGACCCGGGCGGAGCCGTTCCACGAAAGTCCCATCACCGGTCTGCTGCAGTCGACGTTCAGCTACTTCACCTGCTGGTCGCCGGGCGGACTGCACGGCGGCGGCAACACGACCTGGTACCGCACGGTGCCCGACTGGAGCAGCGACGGGCGGGAGGGCTATGTGCCGGCCGACTGGGTGTTCACTCCCAGCTGGTTCGACGCCGACCCGAGCAGCTATGGCCTGCGGCGTTGCTGACACGGCGACCGTCGGCCCCACCGGGACGCATGCCCCGGTGGGGCCGGCCTCGGCTGTAGTGCCCTGATGCGTCCTCGCATCACCTCACCGGCAACGGAGTCGACCTTGCCTGGCCGGGCCTGCGGCGCACCCGCCCTGCTGCTCGGCATGGCCTGGTCGGCCCCCGTTGCACCCGGCGCGCCGACCCCGGCCACGGGCTACGCACCGAGCTGACCGCCCCGGAGAACCGCCCCAGAGAACCGCCCCGGAGAAGGGTCTCCTCGCGCCGAAGCCGAGCGGGAGTCGTCAAGGACCGCGCACCCCTCCGCCGCTGATCACTCCTTCGCCGACCGCATCTCCGCCGCCAGAAGCCTCGGGCGCATGCCGAGCGCCTTCGCTGTGCTGACGGAGGCCGAAGTCCCGGTGCGGACAAGCCCGTTGGGTGAACCGTACGGCGGTGACCACCCTGGCAACTGGACCGTGTGGCGCGTGGCGAAGGGCGCGGACGCGAACGTGCGCTCCTGCGCGTCGACCGCGTGCCGCGTGGAGAGCTTGGTTCGCGCCGACGAGTCCTGCCCGGCGGCCTGCTGGACGACCGGCCGGACGGTCACGGCCGAGGGACGCACGAACGACAAGTGGATCCGGCTGCCGCTGAACGCGGGCGGAGTCGGCTGTGACAGCGGCGTCCACCCCAAGGGCGAAGCGACCAGGGGGCGTCACCCAGCAGTGCCGACGCCCCCTACCGGGCCGGACCGGCCCGACCCGGAGCACCGTACGACACGACCGCCCGGCACCGAGCCGGGCGGGCAAGGAGGGATTCCATGCGTACACCCCGCGGCAGACGCGCCTTCGGGCCGCCGCTGCCCAGGCCGTTCGTCCTCGTAGTCGCTGCCGTCCTCGCGGTGTTCGGGCTGTGGGCGGCTTCCGGGGCGGTCCCGGCGGCCGCCGCGCCGACGCAGGCGACCGCGGGCGCCCGGCCCGACTTCCGGCTGCCCTTCGCCTGCGGCGAGACCTGGCAGTTGCAGACGTACCAGGGCCACGCTCCCGACGACAAGAAACTCGACATGTACCGCGTCGGAGGACAGACCCTCGGTGCTTCGGTCGTCGCCTCGGCCGCCGGCACGGTCACCGAGTTCTTCGAACCCGGAGGTCTGGAGATCAATCACGGAGGCGGCTGGTTCTCGGTGTACCTGCACATGGACCGCATCGACGTGCGTCTGGGGCAGCAGGTCTCCTCGGGCACGCCGCTCGGCAGGCTCGGGCTGGTCGGGACCACCTCGGCGCACCTGCACTACGAGCAGCTGTACGACACCAACGGCGACAACGACGGCGAGACGGACGAGATGGTGCACCCGGTGCTCCAGGGCACCGAGTACCGGCTTTCCCCCGCCGGGCCGTTCCCTCAACTCACCAGTACCAACGCCTGCGGCGGCAACCCCGCTCCGGAGCGGTTCTGGGTGGACACCTTCGCCGACGCCCCCGGCTACGCGGCGGTCGACTGCGTCGGCGACACCAGCCCCCGTTGCGCGGTGCAGGGCAAGCTGTTCAAGGGCACCAACTACGTCCTGTGCAAGAAGGCCGGCGACGAGGTGCGCGTGGGGAACTCCTACAACCACTGGTGGCTGCTCACCGACCTCGACCAGGTGGCGCCGGGCGGCTCGGGCCGCGCGTACATCTCCGCGTACTACCTCCAGCGCTGGGGCGATGACGAGGCGAAGGACAACGAGGGACGCGACATCCGGCTGTGCTGACCGACGTCAGCCCGCAGAGGGCCGGGCCGGGCACTCCGCCAGTGCCGGACGATCCTTCGTCCGCACCGCCGGCAGCCAGGCCGTGGTCCGGCCCTCCTCCGCCGTGAGACGCACCCTGTACCACCGCACCGAACGCGTACCCGCCTCGTCGGCGACCGGCATCCCTTGGGGGAGCAGGCAGTCGGCGGTCAGGACGTCACCGTCCCACACCCTGGTCAGTACGACGTTGTCGATGTCGTACGGCAGCAGGGGGTCGATCGCGAGTCCGAGGCTGCACAGGTTGTCCCGCTCGCCGGGCCGGTGACACGACCGCTCTGCGTTGTACACCTTGATGCGCGCGTTCGGCACGATGCTCGGCGTCGCACCGCCTCGCCCGGAGCCGGAGCCGCTGCCGGGTGACCGCTGGTCGTCGTCGTACTGGAGCCACCCGACGGAGCCCACGCCGCCCGCCGCCACGATCAGCGCGGCGGCGGCCAGGATCGTGCGCCTGTTCCGGGCCCCTGGAGGCGCTGCGGACCGCTCCTGCTCGGCCCGGATACGGCCCAGCAGGCTCTCTACGGTGTGCGCGGCACGGTCGGTGTGTGCCGGACTGAGGCAGTCGGCCGCCAGATCGCGCCAGAAGGGCGGCACGCGCAGGTCCATGCGCAGCGGTGCGCGTCCGTCGGCGTACTCCTGGGCCGCGGCTCCGCGGGCCGCGGGCGTGGCCCCGGGGAACGGCGAGGCGCCTCCGGTGAAGACCTGGTGGATCATCACGCCCAGCGCCCAGATGTCGGTGCTCTGCCGCACCTGCACGCCCCGTTCGCCCAGCGACGCCTGCCAGCGTTCCGGCGGCAGGTAGTCGGGGGTGCCCAGGGGCGGGATGTAGGCGTGGGTGCCGGTCAGTTCCACCGAGAGGCCGAAATCCGCCAGCCGTGCCGATCCGTCCGCCATGATCAGGACGTTGTCGGGCTTGAGGTCCCCGTGCACCCAGCCCAGGCCGTGCAGGTGCGCCAGCCCTTCGCAGACCTCGGTGAGCAGCCGTGCTCCCTCTCGCGCCGACAGCGGTACTTCTCCGGACGGGGCGGAGGATCGCGCAGCGGGCGACGAGAGGCCGCCCCGACCGGGGGGAGACGAAGCCTCCAGCCGTTCGCGCAGGCTTTGTCCCGCTCGCTCCATGACGAGCACCACGGCCCCGTCGAAGGCCGAACCGGCGGACTCGCCGAGCGTGATGGAATCGAACAGCCGGATCAGCCGGGGATGCCGGGTGCGCCGACTGAGCTCGGTCTCGCGCCGGGCGGTCTCCACCAGCCCGCGCGCCTGTCGCGGCGCGAGCCCGGCCGTGGGCAGGAACTTGAGGGCGACCTCCGACGGAGCCGACTCCCCGTGCGCGGCCGAGCCGCCCGAGTTCTCGTCATCGCCGTCACCGCCATGCCCGCCGTCACCGCCGCCGTCCGGATCGCCGGCGCGCCTGGCCGCGTACACCGTCCCCCATCCACCAGCCCCGATCAGGCCGGTGACCTCCCACTCACCGACCCGGTAGCCGCGTGGAACGACCTCCATGGATCCGCTGCTCACCCTCCCGCCACCCCCGTCCGGTGGAGCGACGATCTTCTCGACGGCAGGAGTGCCAGGTGCTCCTCGCGCACGAGCCCAAAACGCAGGGCGAGTCCCGCCACCGCGTCCCGCTTGCCGTTGCGTCGCGCGCCCTGACCCGGTCCGGCCGTCGCAGGGGCCGTGATCCGCAGCTTTTCGTCCGCCAGATAGTCGATGTGGGAGCTGACCGCGCGGTTGGTCAGCCGCTCGCAGCCCGGCTGGTTCCGCAGCCGCTCCACGATCTGGGGCGTGGTCGCCACCGCCACCGTGGACTCGTCGCGCAGCCGCGGCTCGCACAGCGCGACCAGGACGAGGAAGTACGTGGAGGTCTCGTCCAGGGAGAAGCCGGCGAGTGTCCCGGTACCCGTCAGGCCCGCCGTGCCGCTCGCGCCGAGGTACACGTGGTCGGGGGCGAACACCTGGAAACTCACGGCGGAACCGCGGGTGGGCAGGACGACACGTGCGAACTCGAAGGGCACGGGGGCTCCGGCCCTGCGGGGTGGGACCCTGAAGTACTCTCCCGCCCCTTCGGGGTTCTCCACCAGATAGGTCTGGTTGGTACTGAGGTTGCTCAACTGCCAGTGGTCCTCCGTCACCCGGATCTCTCCGGCGAGCCGGGATACCGCTGGATTCGCCATCCGCAGATCGACGGGGACGGACGCGGAGCCGCGCCCGAAGCGGGCCACGTCCCCCGGACCGAGCCGAAGACTCACCGGCTCCGACGCGGTCGTGATCTCCGCGCTCCCGTCCGCCGGCAGGTGAACCAGTAAGCCGCTCATGGTCTCCTTCTCCTCCTCGAAATCATGGCGCCACCGTCCCCGTCCGGACGGTGTTCACGAGCTGTGGGGTTCGGCCCGGCAGGCGCGGGGCTCGGGTGAGAGCTCAGTGGTCGCCGGGTCGAGGTTGCGGGGCGGCCGAAGGCGCTCAGCCCGCTCCGGCCCCTGAGAGTCGACGGCGGCGGTACCGGTTCCCGGCCGTTGGCGTGCTCGGCGGAGTCGGGCCGGAAGGGTGAGACCACCGCTGCCGCGAGGCCATCCGGGGAGTGGGAGTGCGCGCCGTCGGCGCGTCCCGTAAGCAGGCGGGGGATGTGCCATCGGCTCGGGGTCCGGCAGTGCGGTCCGGCCGGGCGTCCGGTCCGGCCGGGCGTCCGGGACGTACGGGGAGCGGGCGCAGGCCCGGAACTCGCGGTGCGCGGCAGAGCAGGTGTCAGACCCTGCCCGCGCGCGGTGTGCGCCGTGTGTCCTTCCGGGTGAGGATCGAGCCCACGGATCGGCATCGGTGCTGCGGCGGCATACTGGTGTCGGTCAAGGTCCGTCCCCCGTCTGATTCCCTGCAACGAGCGAGTGCGGCAGTGCCCGGCGCGAGGCCGGGAGGGTCAGTTCCGGCGACCGGGGCAGCGCTCAGAACACTCACACGGCGGCACCCTTGTTGTCATGGGATTCAGGCATGCGGAATCCCATCGTGTCGATAAGGTAATCCTCATGAGTGAGGAAAGAGGGCAACTGTCATAGCCGCCAGGGGAACCGACAGGCCGGCGGAACCGAGCGTTCACCAGCTGCGCCTGTTCGTGGTACTCAGCGAGGAGCTCCATTTCGGGCGCGCCGCCACCCGTCTGTTCATCACGCAGTCCGCACTCAGCCAGCAGATCCGGGACCTGGAACAACGCCTGGGTGTACGGCTGTTCGAGCGCACGAGCCGTGCGGTCGCTCTCACCGCCGCCGGACGGGCCCTGCTCCCCGAGGCGCGAGCAGCCGTCGACGCCATTGCCCGGGTCCGCAGGATCGCCGACGCCCAGGCACGCCAGATTTCGGTCCAGCTCGTCGTGGGAACCATCGGGGCCGAGGCTGCCATGCCGCACACCCGCGCCGTCCTGCGCACCCTGCTGGACCGGCACCCGGGGATGACACTGCAGGTCGTCAACCTCAACTTCGCCGACCACCTCGCCGCTCTCGTCCGGCAGGAGGTCGACGTGATGTTCCTGCGGCCCCCCGTTCCGGACGGCATAGAGGTGCGTCATCTCGCCACCGAGCCCCGCGTGGCCTGCCTTCCCGCCGGCGATCCGCTGGCCACCCTGCCCAGCGCCACCCTGGCGCAGTTCGCCGGCCGGCCCGTCGTCACCATGCCCGAGAAGGTGCCGCGGGTGTGGTGGGACTTCTGGGCGGTGGACCCGCGCCCCGACGGCAGCCCCGTGCGGTACGGGCCGGTGGTCACCGACATGGAGTCCCTGCTGCACGCCGTGGCCGGCGGAGAGGCGATGTGCTTCCTCCCGGCAGCCGCACGCGACTTGTTCCCCCGCCCCGGCATCCGCTACATCGACGTCACCGATCTCACGCCCTGCAGTGCCGCCCTGGCCTGGCTCGCCGATCGACGCGACGAACCCGGCATCGCCGCCATACGGAAGGCAGCCCGCGCCGCTCTCTGAGGGCCGGGGGAGCGCGACGACCCGAACTCCTTCGAGTCGGTCCTGACCTTCACGCCGGACGGCGCGGCGACCAGGATCGTGACGCGCACGGTGTTCCCCACCAAAGTTACTCGGACTCCTCCTGCGGTAGAGCGCGGCTGTTGATCGCGTCGGCTATGGCGTAGGCGGTGCGGACGAAGGACTCTGTCTGCTGCGCCGACAGGTTCCGCGCGGAGGTCTCCTCCAGTGCCCGCCACATGGCTGCCAGGGGCTCGCGCATGGCACGGCCCTTGTCGGTGAGGTGGACCACCATGACGCGTCGGTCGTGTTCGGCCGGCTCGCGCAGGAGCAGGCCGGCGTCTTGCATGCGGCGTAGGGACTTGGAGACGGTGGAGTGGTCCAGGCCGACGCTTTCGAGCAGCTCGGACTGGGTCTGGCCGTCCCGGTCGAGGAGTTGCATGAGGAGCAGTTCCTGTCCGGGATGCAGGTCCATCTCGCGGAGCATGGCGCCGGCGCGGGCGCGATGAGCGCGCGCGAGCTGGAAGATCGCGTAGCTCACCGGTCCCTCGCCGGCCGTAGTGGGGTTGCGGGGTGTCTGGGCGGGCATAGTGCGGTTCCTCAGCCGGTATGGGTTGGGTAGTCGGTGTAGCCGGCCACTCCGCCGCCGTAGAAGGTCGTCGGGTCGGGGGTGTTCAGCGGCGCGTCCGAGCGTAGCCGCTCCACCAGGTCCGGGTTGGCGAGCGCGAGGGCGCCCACGGAGACGAGGTCGGCCGTGCCGTGGTCGATGTCCTTGGCGCGGGTGGGCAGGTCGGTCCCGGCCCGGTTGAGGATCAGCGTGGTCGGCCACAGCGCGCGCAGGGTGCCCAGCAGCTCCTCGTCGCCCGCGTGCATCACGTGGAGGTAGGCGAGGCCGAGCGGGCTGAGGGCGCGCAGGAGAGCCGGATACAGCTCGGCGGTGTCGGACTCGGCGATGTCGTTGTAGGGGTTGCCGGGGGAGATGCGCAGGCCGGTGCGGTCGGCGCCGATCTCGTCGGCCACGGCGGTGGCGACCTCGACGGCGAAGCGGATGCGGTTGTCGAGGGAACCGCCGTAGCGGTCGGTGCGCTGGTTGGTGTTGTCGGACAGGAACTGGTGCACGAGGTAGCCGTTGGCGCCGTGGATCTCCACGCCGTCGGCGCCCGCCGCGACGGCAGCCGCCGCGGCGCGGCGGAAGTCGTCGACGGTCGCCGCGACCTCCTGCGTCGACAGAGCACGGGGCACCGGCATCTCCTGGGGCCCGGACGCGGTGAACATCGCTCCCTGCGGCCGGATCGGCGAAGGGGCGACCGGCCGGCGTCCGTGGGGGGTGTTGTCGGGGTGGGCGATGCGTCCGGTGTGCATCAGCTGGATGACGATCCGGCCGTCGGCCTCGTGCACGGCGTCGGTGACCTTGCGCCACCCGGCGATCTGCTCGTCATTGTGGATGCCGGGGGTGAGGAGGTAGCCCTGCCCGTCGGCGGAGGGCTGGGTTCCCTCGGTGATGATGAGCGCGTGCGAGGCCCGCTGGGCGTAGTACTCGGCGTTCAGCTCGGTCGGTACGCCTTCGGGTGTGGAGCGGTCACGGGTCATGGGGGCCATGACCAGGCGGTGCGGCAGGGAGATGTCACCGACGGTGGTCGGTGTCCACAGGGAATTCAGCATGCGACGTCCTTCGGTGCGGCGATGGCCGGGTGGTCATCGCCGAGGTCGGGTGTGGTGGGTGCGGTGGCTGGGCGTGATCAGCCGAGGGTGAGAACGAGCTTGCCCCGGACATGCCCGGCGTCGCTGACCTGCTGGGCCGTGGCGGCCTCGGCGAGCGGGTAGGCGGTGACGGTGGTGACGAGCTTGCCGGTCGCGGCATCGTGCGCCAGGGCGGTCAGACGGGTGGCCGAGCGGTCCTGGCCGCCGCTGGAGAAGGTGATGCCGAGCTGGTGCGCGCGGAGGTCGGCGATGGTGACGATGCGCTCGGTGCCGCCGCGCAGGGTGATGGAGTCCTCCAGGGCCCCCTTCCCGGCCAGGTCGAACACCGCGTCCACGCCGTCGGGGGCGAGCGCCCGGACCCGCTCGACCAGGCCCTCGCCGTAGAGGGTCGCGGTGGCGCCGAGCGAGGTGAGGTAGTCCTGGTTGGCGGGGCCGGCGGTGGCGATGACACGCGCTCCGCGGGCCGTGGCGAGTTGGACCGCCAGGGTGCCGACCGCTCCGGCCGCGCCGTGCATCAGCACGGTCTCCCCGGCGGTGACGCCCAGCAGGTCCAGGACCCGCTCGGCCGTCTCGCCCGCCACCGGCAGCGCGACCGCGTGCTGCCAGTCGAGGCCGGCGGGCTTGAGTGCCACGGTGGTGGCCAGCGCGTACTCGGCGTACGAGCCGGTGTCCGACCAGCCCAGCACCTCGTCACCGACCTGCACGTCGTCGACGCCCTCGCCCAGAGCGTCCACCACGCCGGCGAGCTCGTGACCGGGGACGGAGGGGAGCGGCGTGGGGAACACGGCCTCCAGTGCCCCGGAGCGGATCTTGCCGTCCAGCGCGTTCAGCCCGGCCGCCCTGACGCGGACGCGGATCTGCCCGGGGCCGGGCCGCGGGACCTCGATGTCCGCCTCGCGCAGCACTTCCGTGCCTCCGAAACGGTCGAACAGGATGGCTTTCATGACGACTCCTCTCGCGTCGCACCCATTTAGGTGGCTAGACACATAACCAACGTAACAGCAAACATGTGGCTAGCCAAGTATTTGCTGTCGTTCGGGCCGCGCAAGATCGGTTGCGGTCGTGCGCCGGTCTCCTGAAGGCGGCGGACGCAGCGGGAGACGCCCGCCGGAGCGCGTCTCCCGCCACGCCTGCTGCGCCCACGGGGTCGGTCGGGCGGCGCTTCAGGTGTTGGGCCTGGGGGACGAGCCGGGTGTTGCGGGTGGGTGCCGACGAAGTCGGCCCGGAATGCCGCGCTCCCATTCTTCGGTGCCCCGTGAGCACTTGGACGGCCAGAGTCGAATTCTCGGGGTCTTCGGGGTGAATAAGGCAGTCGGAGATCAGTGACTCGTATGCCGGGCCGCCCGCTCGGCTGCCGCGTCCGGCGGACGGTAGAGGATGCGGCCCGCTCGGCCCTCGGAAATGGCTTGAGCGATCTCCCGGACCTCCGGCCGCCGGATGAGTGCCCTTCTTCGCCCGCGCCATCAGTTGCCGTACGTATTCGTCATGCATCGCTGCCACGCTCCACTTCCCTGCCAGGCAGGTGAACTGCTCGGAAAAGTCCGGCATTCCTCTGGCACCCCAGGGTTGTGATGAGGAGTTCCCTCTCGACGGCTCGGGTCTTCGGATGTGCCGGCCCATTGTCGATGCCATCGGATATTCGCCCACAAGCGGAATGGAGTCGACCGTTCCGAGGCCGACCCCACCGCCTTCTTGTCGACGGTGGAGCGACCCGGATCCACCGCGTCGCATCCCGCGCCGGCCATGGACACCCAGTCGCAGGCCGTCGGAGCGATCTCTCCAGCGCCGCGCCCCGACGGTCCCGTGATGGCCCCTGGTCGGTGACCGGGTCGTCATCGCGGGCGCCGGCGCGTTGTGGGTCCGGTATCGGCGGGTTCACTCAGGAAGCCCTTGTCGGCCGTCCGGTTCCAAAACTCCGCGTACTGAAACGACAACGCCGACGCCGACGCCGGCTTCGCCTTTTACCTCGCCCGCCAACACGAACGCCGCTACCGAGTCACCGACCTGTCGGCACGGCTACGGCCTCACGGCTTGACCTGCGTTCCTCACCCGCGATGAGCTACGCCCCTTGCTCATTGCGCAGTCGGAGTGCGTTTCCGGTCCTGGTGGCCCGTCGAGGCTTTCTGGAGAGCCGCTAGAGAAGGGCGGCAGGCGGATTCGATCGGCGCGGTCGTGTGCTCCGATCTCCTCTAGTGTGGCACCCGCGTTTCGTCGTCCGCTTTCCTGAATGGTGCGGGGCACGCAAAGGAAAAGGAGCACATGAGGAATGTCGAATTCACGCAGGAGCTTCACTGAATCCATGCTTGCGGTATCGGCCTGTGTCGTCGCCGTACCCCTTGCGGTCGCGGGGCCTGCCGGCGCTGCCACGACCGGAGCCGAAGCCGCTTCCGAGACGACGATCGAGGTAGTCGCCTCCGGACTGAAGAACCCTCGCGACGTCACCGCGTTGGCAGACGGCAGCCTGCTCGTGGCCGAGTCGGGTGAGGGTCTGCCGGGCTGCCCCGTCGGTCAGGTGTGCCTGGGCAAGA
Source organism: Streptomyces zaehneri (assembly GCF_032248645.1). NCBI lineage: Bacteria > Bacillati > Actinomycetota > Actinomycetes > Kitasatosporales > Streptomycetaceae > Streptomyces > Streptomyces zaehneri. The sequence goes on along the minus strand of NZ_JASTTJ010000034.1, from coordinate 57,672 downwards.
CCGGCTCCATCTACAAGGTCAAGGGCTCATGGCAGGGCCGTGTGGTCACCGGTCTGACGTCCTACGGTCCGGGCGCCGAGCCCGGGGCCGCCGTCCAGGGCATCGGCCCGGCAAGTGTCCTGCCCGACCCGAACGGTGGCTATCTCGTTCTGAACTCGGGCCAGCTCAACAACGACAGCCGCGCCGCGCTCGGCCCGGACGCCAAGACGCTGGGCACGCTCATGCGGACCCGCGACGGCTCGATCGTCGCGGATTACGTCGACCACGAGTCGCGGCTGAACCCCGATGGCCGCGAGGTCTACTCCAACCCGTGGAAGATCCTGCGCAGCGGCGGCGGCTACCTGGTCGCCGACGCGGGGGCCAACACCGTGCTGCGCACGGCGGGCGGCACCACGTCCACCCAGTTCGTGTTGCCGACGAACGAGAACGATCGCGACGGGGTGCCCACCGGCATCGCCCGGGCTGCCGACGGCACGACCTACGTCGCCGGCCTCGGCGTCTACGCGGGCCAGTCGCGGATCTACAAGGTCGGCCCCGACGGTCCCGAGCTCTGGGTCACCGGGCTGACCAACGTGGTGGACCTCGCCGTCGCACCGAACGGCGACCTGATCGCTCTGACGTACACCCCGGGCTACGTCGGGGACCCGCCGCAGCCGAGCAAGGTGCTGAAGATAGACACCGCCACCAAGGCGGTCACCGAGATCCCGACCGGCGACAGGCTGATCATGGGCACGGGGCTCGACGTCAACCGGGCCGGTCAGATCTTCATCGTCAACAACGCGCGAGGAACCACCGGCGAACTGCTGAGCCTGACCTACTGACCCGCTCCACGGCGTGCCGGTACGACTCTCTCCTTCGCCCCCGACGTGCGTACGCCCATGATGACGGCCCCCCGGTGTGACCCACACCGGGGGGCCGTTCACGCATCCCGGCGTTTCCCACGAGATCGACCAAGCCGCCCGCTTCCAGAGCAACAACCCCCGACACCGGGCGGACGCCCGGCCCACACCGGGCTGATGTCGAGCGGGATGGCGCTCGTTGCCGAAGCAGGTTTCGAACCGGACGCTGAGAATCCCGGCGGCGGGATGACCGCCCAGGCGTCGACCCCTCTGCCCAGCGGCCGCTCCCTGGTGAAGAGGGCAGCCGCGCCCGCTTGTCGGCACGGTGGCTGTCACGAGTTGCATTCCCGGTCCGGTCGACCGGTCCTGGGCCTGTGCGGAGACGGGGTGCGACCACCGTTGATCATCGTGAGTGGTGTGGACCGACGATGAGACGGTGGCCGACGATCACAGCCCGATCCCGCCCGACGACGGGACGGTTCGGGTGGTCACGGCTCGGGGTGGGCGTCGACGAGTTCGGGCTCCAGCCCGTCGCTCACCTCGGCGTGGCCCCGGCCGATGTCGGCGCGCCAGGCCTCGAAAGCCCAGGCGGTGAGGGCGACGACGGCCAGGCCCAGCAGCCAGCCGCCCACCACGTCGCTGAACCAGTGCACGCCGAGCGCGACCCGAGTGAAGCCGACTCCGAGCACCGACAGGACGGCGGCGCACCAGCACAGGGGCCGCCAGGCGCGCGGCACCAGCGGCAGCAGGACCAGCAGCAGGACGGCGAACGAGGTGGTGGCCGTCATCGCGTGACCCGACGGGAAGGAGAATCCCGGAGCGTGCGCCACCGGATCCTCCAGGGACGGCCTGGCCCGCTCGACCACCGTCTTGACCAGCAGTCCGATCAGCCCGCCGGCCACGGCCGTCACGGCGGACCACGCGGCCAGCCGCCAGGCCCTGCGGTACACCAGCCAAAGGGTCAGCAGCGCGACGGCTGTCCGCAGGACGGCCGGGTCCCAGACCCAGTCGGACAGGAAGCGCAGGAAGCTGGTCCACGCCGGGTGTGTCACGGCCGTGTGGTGCAGTCGCTGGGCGGTGCCCGCGTCCAGGCGGCGCAGCGGCTGCCACTGGCCCTCCACGAGGACGAGCAACAGCGCGAAGGGCACGGCGGCGACGGCGGCGACGGCGGCCGCCGCGAACAGCCGGACGCCGAATCTGCGGTCGGCCGCCCGGCGACGACGGTCTCGGAGGTTCTGGACCGCGGCTCGCACAACCATTTCAGACTCCAGGATCGGGTTCGATCGGGCCGGCCCGCAGGGCCCGCGCTGCCTCCAGCTGCGCGGCGAACGCCAACCCGAGGAAAAGGGCGATGGAGGTCAGATAGGCCCACAGCAGCAGTGACATGAAGGCGCTGAGCGGCCCGTAGACCGTGTCGAAGGAGCCGCTGATCCCCAGATACAGGCTCAGCAGCCAGGTCAGCGTCGTCCACAGCACCAGGTACACGGCGGCGCCGAAGGCCAGCCAGGTGTACCCGGGTTGTCGGCGGCGGGGCGCTCGGCGGAAGATCACGCTGGCCGAGATGAGCGCGAGCAGCAGACCGAAGGGCCAGCGCAGTATCTCCCAGGCGCTCTGGGCGCCGCCGTCGAGCCGGTAGACGGTCACCGCCGCGGACGCCAGGTCGCCGCCGGCCACCATGACGATGAACCCCAGTCCGAGCGGCAGCCCGGCACTGACGGACATCACCAGACCGCGCAGGTACTTCTGCCCGAAGGGGCGGTCGCGCTCGTTCCCGTAGATCCGGTTGGCGCCGCGCTCCACCTGGCACATCGCGGTGGTGGTGTTGACCAGTGAGAAGAGCAGACCGAACCAGAGCGCGACCTGCGCGCCGTCGCCCGCCGTGCGCCGGCTGCGATTCAGCGCGTCGTCGACCACGTCGGCGCTGGGACCCTCGGCGATCCGGTGGATCGTCAGCTCGGCGAGCCGACCGATGTTCTCGGTGTGCAGCGTGGTGGAGAGCCCGACGAACGCGATGGTCAGCGGGATCACCGACAGGACCGTCTGCAGGGCGAGCGCGCGGGAATGGGTGAAGCCGTCGGCGTACCGGAAACGGACGAAGGAGTCGCGCAGCAGGGCCCAGCGGCCGTAGCGGCGCAGTGACGCCAGCGCTTCGTCGGCGGACAGTTCGTCGCCGGTCATGTCACGGGTCTCGGGGACTTTGGTCGCGGTACCCATGTCACGCACCTCCAGCGGGCAGCAGCACCGTCAGCGCGCCCGGCCTGACCTCGGCGGTGAGCCGGCGGCCCGGTGCCACGGGATCGCCGTCGAGCTCCCGGGACTGCGTGGAGTCGAAGGTCAGTCGGGCCCGGCGGAATGTGAAGAACTCCACCGGTACGCCGCTGCCGTCGTCGTCCCGCGTGGTGACGGTGTCCACGGCTGACGGCCGGGGCGCGTGTGCACCACCGCGAAGCAGCGTCGCCAGCGCACGTAGCCAGCCGCCGACGCCGCGCGGGTCGAGGACCAGCAGATCGAGCCTGCCGTCGTCGGGGCGGGCGGCCGGCAGGAGCGTCGTCCCGCCCTGCACGGTCCCGACGTTGCCGATGAGGACCATGCGGGCCGTGCGGCGCAGGGCGGGCGCGTCGTCGAGGCGGACGGTCAGACCCATCCGCGGTGTGCGCAGTGTGCCGATTGCGGCCAGTACATAGGCGGGCCAGCCCAGGACGGACTTGGCGCGGTCGTCGGTGTGCTCCATGATCTCGGCGTCGAGACCGACCCCGGACATGGCGGCGAAGTGGGTGGCGGTGAGGCCGTCACCCTCGATTCGGCCGAGGTCGAGTCGGTGCGGCGCGCCCGACAGGGCGGCGTCGAGCGCGTCGATGGGGGACAGCGGCAGGCCGAGGTTGCGGGCCAGCAGATTGCCCGTGCCGCAGGGCACGATGGCCATCGGTACGCCGCTGTCGGCCAGGGCGTCCGCGGCCGCCCGCAGGGTTCCGTCACCACCGCAGACCACGACCAGCCGGGCGCCGTCGCGGACCGCGCCGGCCGTCTGACCCGTGCCCGGATCCTCCGCAGTGGTCTCGATGAACACCGGTGCGCGGTGACCGTGTCCTTCCAGCACCCCCCGCAGTGCCTCGCGGTCGGCTTCGCCGGTCACCGTGGGGTTGAAGATCACGGCAGTCCGGCCCGGGCCCGGTGCGCCCGGGCTCGTCCCCGCGCTCGCCGAGGACGGGGTGGGGCTCGCCCCGGCCGGAGCGGTCACGGTCCCGTCGGTGAACAGGGCACGGCCGACGATCAGCAGGGACAGGCTGCCGTTGACCAGCCCGCCCACCACGTCCGTGGGGTGGTGCATGCCCCGGTAGAGGCGGGCGACGGCCACCAGCACCGGTATGAGAAGCAGCAGGGCGCCCACGATCCGCCGCCACGGCCCGCGGAGCCGGGACAGCGCGAGCACCGCCAGTCCGCCGTAGAGCGCGGTGGCCGCCCCGGTGTGGCCGGACGTGTAGCTGGAGGTCGGCGGGGAGGCGTCGAGGCGGTGCACATCGGGGCGGTGGCGGTCCACCGACTCGGTGATGACCAGGAACACCAGCGACTGGAGTGACACCGCGACGGCGAGGAAGGCCGCCTGACGCCACATCGGCAGACGGGGGATCAGGATCAGGCCCGCGCACGCGAGGACGGTGACGGCGATCACCGTGAGGGTGTTGCCTGCCTCCGAACCGAGCAACGACAGGGTGGTCAAGGTGCCGGTCCGGGCGTTTTCGAAGCCCTCGTTGACGTCGTCCTCGACCGTCATCGGCCACAGCCCACGGGCGGGCCCGGTGATGAGCAGCCCGATTCCCACCATCAGCGCGCCCTGGCAGACCGTCAGCGCCGCGATACGCGCGGCGGTCCGGCCGATGCCTCGGGGCAGCGGGAAAGAGCGGCCGGTCCGGGAGGCTCCTGGTCTCCCACCGGGCAGCTCGGCCGGTCTGTGCGGTGCGGCGGTCGGCATCTCAGGTCTCCCACGGGTCGGCGCGATACGGCGGTGCATCGGCCACGAAATCGCGGCCGATGCACCGCCGTCTGCCCCCGATGTCACCGCGCAGACCAGCCGATGGGTTACTCGACTTCGATTCGGTCCCTGCCGCTGTGGCTGTTGATCCCGGTTCGCCCTCCCTTGTGATCATGCTGGAGGGGGCCGGTGCGGACCTTGCGGTGTCCGCACCCCCTGCGGAAGCCGTTGCCGCTGCCGCCCGCTCCCGCCATGGGCCGAACGGTCCCAGCGCCGCGGCTCGCCGGCTGTTTCACGTACGCGGGCGGCCCTGGTCGTCCCGCGTTGTCCTGGCGCTGCGTGTCCCGTCGACCGACACTGCGCGAAGCAGTCGTCGATGTGGGCCCGAGGCTGCTGGACGGCGGATGTCCTCCCGGCTTCGGTTGGTTCCGCATGGTGATTCACCGGACACCGCGCCGCCGAGGACGCTGCGTGGTGGGGTCGACCGGGGCGTGTCGGCGGACTCGGAAGCGGTGCGGGCACACCGCCGCACCGCCGCGCGAGGAGGCGCAGACCGCACCCTGTCCCGCCATGGACGCCCGGGCGCCGCGCCGCGTCTCGCATCGACCGTGTGGGGCAGTGGATCACACCGGCAGACTTTTCGGTAACGTGAGGTCATGAGCCATCCGCACCCAGAACTCAAGACCGCCCCGCCGCTGCCCGAAGGTGGGCTGAGGGTCACCGCCCTGGGCGGCCTGGGCGAAATCGGTCGCAACATGACGGTCTTCGAACATGCCGGCAAGCTGCTGATCGTGGACTGCGGTGTGCTGTTCCCAGAGGAGAACCAGCCCGGGGTGGACGTGATTCTGCCCGACTTCACCTCGATCCGGGACCGCCTGGACGACATCGTGGCCGTCGTGCTCACCCACGGCCATGAGGACCACATCGGGGGCGTGCCCTATCTGCTGCGGGAGCGGAGGGACATCCCCGTCGTGGGCTCGAAGCTCACCCTCGCGTTCCTCGAGGCCAAGCTCAAGGAGCACGGGATCCGGCCCCGCACGGTGCGCGTGCGCGAGGGCGATCGGCGCCGTTTCGGCCCGTTCGACTGCGAGTTCGTGGCCGTCAACCACTCCATCCCGGACGGGCTCGCGGTGGCCTTGCGGACCGCGGCCGGCCTGGTGCTGCACACCGGCGACTTCAAGATGGACCAGTTCCCCCTGGACGACCGGATCACCGACCTGCGCGCCTTCGCCCGCCTCGGCGAGGAGGGCGTGGACCTGTTCCTCACCGACTCGACCAACGCCGAGGTCCCCGGCTTCACCACCTCCGAACGCGAACTGAACCCCGCGATCGAACAGGTGATCCGTACCGCGCCACGCCGGGTCATCGTCTCCAGCTTCGCCAGCCACGTGCACCGCATCCAGCAGGTCCTGGACGCCGCCCACCAGCACGGCCGCAAGGTGGCCTTCGTGGGGCGCTCGATGGTCCGCAACATGGGCATCGCCCGAGACCTGGGCTACCTCAAGGTCCCGTCCGGCCTGGTCGTGAACGCCAAGGAACTGGAGAAGCTGCCGGACCACCGGATCACCCTGGTGTGTACGGGATCTCAGGGTGAGCCGATGGCCGCCCTGTCGCGGATGGCCAACCGCGACCACGCGATCCGCATCGGCAAGGGCGACACCGTCCTGCTCGCCAGCTCCCTCATCCCCGGCAACGAGAACGCCATCTACCGGGTGATCAACGGCCTGACCCGGTGGGGCGCCAACGTCGTCCACAAGGGCAACGCCAAGGTGCACGTCTCCGGTCACGCCAGCGCCGGTGAACTCGTCTACTGCTACAACATCGTCCGGCCCCGCAACGTCATGCCCGTCCACGGCGAGTTCCGCCACCTGCGGGCCAACGCCGACCTCGCCATCCGCACCGGCGTCGACCCCGACCGGGTCGTCATCGCGGAGGACGGTGTCGTCGTGGACCTCGTCGACGGCCGCGCCTCCATCACCGGCAAGGTGCCCGCCGGAAACGTCTACGTGGACGGCATGGAAGTCGGCGGCGCGACCGAGGCATCTCTCAAGGACCGGGTCACCCTCGCCCAGGAGGGCGTCATCACCGTCGTGGCCATCGTCGACGCCGACACCGGCGCCCTCGCCGAGGCCCCCGACTTCCTGGCCCGCGGCTTCGTCCACGACGACACGACCTTCGAGCCGGTCATCCCCGTCATCGAGAAAACGCTGGCCAACGCCGCACAGGAGGGCGTCGGTGACGCGCACCAGCTCGAACAGCTCGTCGCCCGAGCCGTGGCCAACTGGGCCTTCCGCACGCACCGTCGCAGGCCGCTGATCATCCCCGTCATCATCGACGCCTGACCGGTCGGCCGCCCCGGCTCCCCGCTGCCACGCCTGGGTGGATCCGTCGCCACTCCGGCGACGGCGCCCTGCATTTACGCACGTCAGAAAGGTCAACGGATGGGCCTGCGCTTCGAGGAGATCGACTGGCAGCCGACCCCGATCGGCGAGATCAGTCTGCGGCGCCGGCGCCACCCGGTCTCGGGGGAGGACGTGTACGAGGTGAAGCTCGGCGACGAGTTCCTGATGTCCAGCCTCTTCACCGCCGGCGAGATCGCGCTCACGGAACTCGGACTGGCCGAGCTTGCGAACACCGGACGGCAGGAACTGGACGTAGCCGTCGGCGGACTCGGGCTCGGCTACACCGCCCGGACCGCCCTGGACGACCCTCGGGTGCGCTCGCTGACCGTGATCGAAGCGCTCGCCGAAGTCATCGACTGGCACCAACGGCACCTGGTACCCCTCGGAGCCGAGCTGACCTCGGACGCCCGCTGCCGTCTGGCGCACGGCGACTTCTTCGCGCTGGCCGCCGACCCCCGCGGCCTGGACCCCGAGGCCCCGGGCCGCCGCTTCCACGCCGTCCTGCTGGACGTCGACCACTCACCACGCCATGTGCTCCACCCGCGCCACGCGGCCCTGTACCAGCCCGCCGGGCTCCGTGCCCTTGCCGGACACCTCCACCCCGGCGGGGTGTTCGCCCTGTGGTCGAACGACCCGCCCGACGAGCGGTTCACCGCCACGCTCACGGAGGTCTTCGCGCAAGCGGCGGCCCACGTCGTCGACTTCGACAACCCCCTGCAGGGCGGTACCTCGACCAACACCGTCTACGTGGCCCGCACCGTACCGGGCACATCGTAGGGCGAAGGCCGCGCGGCCTCCGCCGACCAGGGCGCCCACTGCGCGCACGTCACCTGCCGGCCGCAGACCCGCAACGCGACCGACCTGGTCGCGAGGGTGTGCGACCAGCTGCTTCCCACACGAGGACGGGCGGGACGACCTGCCGCTCCTCGCCCGCCGGACGCCCAGGGCGACGCGGCCCTCGCCTTGGACGACGCCGCTGCCTCTGGTCGCGCGCAGGGGTGACGGCCCGTCGAAGAGTGTCCCGATCCACGCCTTAGACGTCGCGGGGTGCGCGGATGCCGCGATGCTGCCGGCGGTCGTGGCGGAGAGGGGCCTGCGGACCGTGGAGAAGCATCGACTACGAGCCCTCGGTCACCCCCATTGCCGACCGCAACACACCTCGCTATGTTAATCGAGAATCACATTCGTGCGACAAGGTGTGTCATACATGGGCCACGCAACTGACCTGTATGTCAAGGAATCTGGCACCACCTGACCCTCTCAGGGAAGCAGGTAAGTCAATGACGAATCTCAGCCGACGAAAAGCTCTGTCGCTCGGCGTGGCGCTCGGCCTCGCGGGCGTGGCGAACCCCGGGCAGGCGTGGGCGTCGACGGGCTCGGTGGCTGGAGCCGCCGCGGGGACCGGTCCGGCATGGATCTGGGACGACGCGGCCGACCCTCTGATGGCTTCGATGCTCGACCACGGCCACGTGCCGACGATCAACACCGCATGGGCGTCGTGGGTGAACAACAACGACCCATTGCCCACGGGCGTGCCGGCCGAATTCGCCGCATACCTGCGGCAGGTCAACCGGCTGCCCTCCTGGGCCGACCCCGCCAAGCTGGCCCGCGCCGCCGACTTCAACCGGCGCAGGGACACGTACCTGTTCATGCTGTACGGCCTCGGCAGCGGGATCATGAGCACCGTGATTCCGCGAGAGGCCAAGAGCGTCTACTGGTCCGCGGGCGGCGCCGACATGCAGGACCGCGCGGCCAAGACGTTCACGTTCGGCTACGACCTGTCCCAGCTGGGAGCCTTCGAGCCGACGGGACAGTTCGTCGTCACCGCCAACAAGACCCGCGTGGTGCACGCCGCGGTCCGTCACCTGCTGCCGCAGTCGCCGCACTGGCGGGCGGTCGCCGACGAGACCATCCCGATCAGCGCCGCCGACATCCTGGTCACCTTCCACAGCCTGGGCACCTACGTATACCGGAAGCTGCTCGACTGGAGGATCCCGTTCCCGGCGGCGGACCAGGAGGCGTTCCTGCACTCGTGGCAGGTGGCCGTCCACCTGCTCGGTGTGCCCGACGAACACATTCCCCAGACATGGGCGGCCGCCGAGAAGCAGTCGGCGCAGGTGCTCACCCCCATACTCACCCCGTCGACCGAGGGCATCGCACTGGCCGAGGATCTGCTCGGCCTGACAGCACAGATCGACCTCGGCGTCACGCGCGGGTTCCTGAACGAGTTCGTGCGCTACGTCCTCAGCGACGAGGTCGGAGACTGGTTGGGACTGAAACGCGACTACGTGTCGGCGGCCCTGGTCCGCACCGCGTGGCCGGCCTTCATCCTGTTCCGCGAGGGGTTGTCACCCGTGATGCCCGGCACCTTCTACATGTTCGACCAGTTCGTGCGCGCCCTGGGCATGCTGTTCCTCAACAAGGGCTCCTCGGGAACCACCACCCCCGTCACGATCCCCACCGGAAACAGGGCGGGCTGAGCCGTCGACCCGATCTCACCGCCCCGCGGCAGACGGGCCGGGGGCGGCGGTGACTCTCGTACGAGGCGGCCCCTCGATCAAGTGCCGGGAGCACACTTCTCCGCACGACGCCTCGCCGCCGCTGGGTTCCGGCCGCCCGCTCAGAGACCCAGAGCACCCAAGACCAGAGCGGTCACCGCCTCACGATGGTCAGGGCTGTCCTGCCACCGCAGTCTGCGTCCCGCCTCGACCACCACGCCGAACCCCGCATGCACCAGCACCCGGGCCTGGCGTGGGTCCAGCTCCGGACGGGCCAGCCGCAACTGCTGCTCCCAGACGGCGATGTGCTCCCGCTGCGCGAGGACCACGGGGCGCCGCAGTCCGGCCGGGAGGCCGGCGAGCTCGGCCTCGGCAACGCTGTTGAGCTCGGTGTACTCAAAGCTGTAGGCCACATGCGTCGCTGCCAGCGCGACGACGGCGTCGTGCGGGCCGACCACCTCCCGCAGACTCTGCTCCACCCCCTGCGCCAGCAGTCCCGCCGCCTGAAGGCACGCTGCCGCCAGGATGTCGATCTTGCCGGGGTAATGGCGGTAGAGCGCGGACGGGGTCAGTCCCACCGCCTCCGCGATCTGACCGTTCGTGACGCTGGAGAATCCGTCCCGAGCGAACAGCGGCACGGAGGCCGCGAGGATCTCCGCGCGTCGCGTGCGCGGCACCGGCCGAGCGGGCAGCTCGACGGGGCGCGCGCCCGGACGGCGCGCCCCGGGATCGCTCGCGGCCACGCCCAGCGCGGACGCCAGCAGCAGCTCCTCGGCCCGGCGCCCGGCGATGGAGGTGCGATGCATCGTGATGGACCCGATCGCACCGAGGGCCGCCATGGCCCGCAGGCGCTCGTCAGGCAGTGGGTGCTCGCGCTGTACCGCCTCGTCGACCCGCTCGACGAGGCGACCGAACTTCGCCGCGAGACGCCGACGGTCGTCGCGGTTGAGGTACCGGGCCTCCCATCGGTACACGCCGCCCGACGCGCGATGAGCGACGGTGATCCGGGTGATGGCGGTGAGCACGTCCAGCAGGGTCGCCCCGGACGGCACCTCGTCGAGCGCGGCGACCAGTCCGTCCACCATGACATCGGCGCACTCGGAGAACAGGGCGTACTTGTTCGGGAAGTGCCGGTACAGAGCGGCCGCGGAGATCCCCACGCAGGCGGCGACTTCCTCCATCGACGCCGTGTGGTAGCCGCGCTCGCTGAAGACCTGCCCGGCCGCCTCGACGATGAGCTGCTTGCGGTTACGCGGCCGAGCGGCCGCGGCCGAACGGGTGGATGGGGAGGCGGAGGCCATGCGGACGAGTCAACCACACGCCGTCAGGAGGCCGGGCTCCCGCGGCGCGAACCGCACAGGGCCAGGCTCCAGGATCACGTCCCAGGTGGTTCCGGTCTTGTGACGTGAACGGCTCGTGCCGGCGGTGGGCGCGGCAGGCGACTGCCGGCATCGCGCCGAAGACGCCTCGTCCGCCACCGCTGTTCCGGGTGTCCAAGCGGCCGGTCAGGCGAAGGTGAGCACCGGCTTGACGACATTGCCGTCCCCCATGGCGGCCACGGCCGCGCCGATGTCCTCGAACGGGAACGTGGTGACCAACCTGCCGAGCGGAAAGAGGCCACGCCTGTGCGGGCCGATCAGCTCGGGGATGAGAAACCCATGACCAGTTCACGCCATCGACCTTCCCGGCCGCGACGCCAGGTGAGGTCGCGCGAACACATCGGCGGACGGACCGGAGGATCCGGTCCGTCCGCCGACAGGGACGAACGACGGCGTCAGACCGTCAGTTGAGCGTCCACTTCTGATTGGTGCCGCTGTTGCACGTCCACAGGTCGATCTTGGTCCCGTTGGCCGTTCCGTTGCTGACTGCGTCGAGGCAGAGACCGGACTGGTTGTTGGTGATGGTGCCGTTGGAGTTGACGGTCCACTTCTGGTTGGCACCGCCGGTGCAGTCCCAGATGATGACCTTCGTGCCGTTGGCGGTGCCGCTGTTGTCGGCGTCGAGACACTTGTTGCCGTAGGCCACGAGCTCGCCGCGCGACGTGGACGTGAAGGTCTGGTTGTGGCCGCCGACGCAGTCCCAGAAGGTGAGCTGGGTGCCGTTGGTGATCGAATTCCTGGCGATGTCGAGGCAGCGGCTGGAGCCCGCCCCGATGATCGCGTTGCCGTTGGTGCCCGCGATGCCCTGAAGGAGGACGGCGTCGAGATTGGGCGACCAGGCGCCGCTGTTGGAGAACTTCATGGTGTTGGAGCCCTTGGCCATGCCGACCAGCACGGAGACGGTGCCGGGAGTGGTCCATGAGCCGGTCGGCGGGAACGAGACCACTGTGGGCTGCTGGCCGTTGACCTGGAGCGTCGCCTTACGAGCGGTGCTGTCGCCGTTCACGTAGGCGATGGTGGCGACCTTCACGCCGGAGGCCGAGGCGTTGATGTTGTTGAAGGTCAGGGAGTTGGCGGAGCCGTTGCCGATCCAGTCGACCAGCGAGCCGCCCGAGCAGTTGGCGCAGGAGTCGGTCGCGGCGGCACCGGCAAGGGTGTTGGACGAGGACTCCGCTTCGTAGGTGGTGCCCGAGGCCTCGGTGCCGGAGACGGTGAGCAGCACCGCTTCGCCGGCCGGGACGCCTGCGGTGTAGCTCGTCGCGGAGCTGCCCGCGTTCGTCGCTGTCCATACGTCACGCACGGTAGCGGAGGCCGTGGTCAGGCCCAGGTCGGACCAGCGGGCCGTGATGGAAGCGGCGGAGGTGGTGCGGTTGAGCAGCAGCACCGCACGCTTGCCGGTGCCCGAAAGAACCTTGCTGTAGACCTCCAGGCCCTTGGTGTCCTCGGCGACCTTGACACCCTGGAGGCCGCGGGTGTCCTGGTCGATGGCGATGACCTCGGGGTTCTTGAGGATCGACGCGGTGGTGGAGCTCATGGTGCCGAGATTGTTGCCCGCCAGCAGCGGGGCGCCGGAGATCGCCCACAGGCCCATGTGCGTGCGGTTCTGGGCGGCTGTGAAGCCGCTTATGCCGACCATCAGCATGTCCGGGTCGTTGTAGTACCCGGTGTGCTGGGACGAGGGGTGCAGCGTCTTGTCGAAGTTGGCCAGCATGTTGGCCGTGGACGGGCTGTTGCCCCAGAAGAGGATGTCCGTGCTGGTACGCCACATCGGGGCCGTGCCCGCGCCCCAGTTCCAGGGATTGCCGGTGCCCCACTCGCAGAACGACAGGACCAGCTCGTGGCCGGTGATCGCGGTCGCGGCGTCGTTGGCCGCGCTGATCGCCTTGTAGGTGGCCTCTTGGTCCAGGCCCTCGGCATTGCCACCGCACCAGTCGATTTTGACGAAGTCGTAGCCCCACTCCTGGAAGGTCTGCATGTCCTGCTGGTAGTGCCCCTCACTGCCGGTGTGGGGCGCCGCAGGTCTGGTGGTGGGGTAGTAGTAGCCGCAGCCCTGCTTGCCCGCGTCGGTGTAGATGCCCGCCTTCAGGCCCTTGCTGTGGATGTAGTCGGCCATGGCTCGCATGCCGCCGGGGAACAGGCTCTCGTCGGTGACGATCTTGCCGTTGCTGTCGCGGGCTCCCTGCCACCAGCCGTCGTCGATGTTGACGTACTTGTAGCCTGCGGCGGCCATTCCGGACGAGACGAGCGCGTCGGCCTGGGCCTTGATGGTGTTGTGGTCGATGCTGCTGGCGAAGCTGTTCCAGGAGGCCCAGCCCATCGGTGCCGGCGGAACCGCGACCTGGTTGCTGGTCACCGCGACCGCCTCGGTCCGGCCGAGCTCCGCCGACGGTGTCAGGCCGCCGCCCATGGCCACGAAACCGACGAGAGACAGGCTGAGGACCAACGCCTGGACGGCGATACGTCTTGTCCAGTGGATCATGGCGGTTCTCCCTGAAGACACGGAATCAACCCTTCCTGATGCGAATCGACGACACCGGATGCGGACGACTGGGCATGCGCCTGTTTCAGGTGCATGCCAAGTGGTCGAACGGATGGGAAGCTGACGATCGCCTGATGGCGGGTGCCGCCGCCCTCGGGCCCGGTCGGGGCGCACGTGCTCCGCGCACACATGGAGCCGACTCCTCCCTCGTGAGCCGGAAAATGTTACCGTTCACATCCTTCTGCTTCGCAGGCCTCGGCGACAGGAGGCGGAGTGGCGGAGAGGGGGCGGCAGGGTTTACACCAGAAGTGGCAACGAGAAAGTGTCTGACAGTAGGACCCTTGCGCGCCCCGACATCGGGCGTTGACGCGTCAGTGACGCAGGAGGAAGTGTGAACGGTAACATTCGACCTTCGCAATACTCCGCGTGGAACTTGTCGCTTGGCTTCCCGTGCGGCGAGGGCGGTCGGCAAGCGTCCAGGGCGGGCCGACGGTGGTCGCGGGCCGGCGGAAAGGCGCCGGCACGGCTGCGGGTACGGTATGGCCGTCGAGCCCGACTCTGAACGGTGACTCCGTGACCTGGTGGGAGAAGCGGGGAGTGGACTTCCGTGTCTCCTCCAAGCGCGCTGAAGACACCGAGGCCGGCCGGCCGCCCGCTACCCGTTCTCTCGTCCACGCACAGGCTGAAGGTGTTCGACCGAAGGAGCTCGACCCCTTCAGCGGGGTCTGGTTCTGCCGGCAGACCTTGCTTGAAGGAGGCGGCGTACGACGGGAACACCTGGTCCAACGCCGCCGTCATCCCATGGCCAGCACCGACGAGGAGCCATCCCCACCATGCAGGAAGCGACGCCCGCCCCCCGCTCCGGCGGGGAACCCCAGGCCCCGAAGACCGTCAGCATCCGGGACGTCGCCATGGAGGCGGGCGTGTCCCATCAGACCGTCTCCCGGGTCGTCAACGGCCACCCCCGGGTCAAGGACTCGACCCGGGCCCGGGTCCTGGACGTCATCGCCGAGTTGGGCTACACGCCCAACCGGATGGCCAGGGCGCTGGCCGGCGGTGCGGTGCGCTCGGTGACCGTACTGACCTCCGACACCTCCTTGTACGGTGCCTCGGCGACTCTGAAGGGCATCGAGGAGGCGGCGAGAGCGGCCGACTTCGCGGTGGGGATCAGCGTGCTCGACAGCGGCTCGGCCCAGCAGCCCGCGGATGTCGCGGCCCGGGCCAGCCGGCCGGGAGAGGCGGTACTGGTGATCGCCTTCGACGCGGCGGGCGTACGGGCATGGCAGGCACTGCCGCCCGCGTTTCCGGCAGCGGCGGTGGTGGAGCGGCCCGAGGACGGCAGCCCAGGCGACCGGCCCCAGCTCTGGCTGGACGACCGGGCGGCCGCGGCTCAGGCCACCCGCCATCTCATCGGCCTCGGCCACGAGACCGTGCACTACCTGGCGATCCCGTCCTCCACCACCCGCATCGGCCAGCGCACCGAGGGCTGGCGCGATGCCTTGCGGGCGGCCGGCAAGCCCCGGCCGGAACACCTCGACGCGGGCTGGACCCCTCGCTCCGGCTACCTCATCGCCCGCTCGCTGCTGGTCGACCCGTCGGTCACGGCTGTCCTCTGCGGCAACGACGACCTGGCACTCGGCGTACTCCGCGCGGCCAGGGAGGCGGGCCGTGACGTGCCGGGCGACCTGAGCGTGGTGGGCTTCGACGACGCCCCCCATTCCGCCTACGCACACCCCGCCCTGACCACCGTCCGCCTCGACTTCGAAGGCCTGGGCCGGGGCTGCTTCGGTCTGCTCCACCGGCTTCTCGAGCCCGATACCGCCCCGCCCCTGCCCCTGTGGGCCGAGCCGGAGCTGATCGTGCGGGAGAGCAGCGGCCCGGCCCCGATACGGCGTGACCGGTCATACGGCTGAACTCGCCGTCCGGCCGAGTGCCGAAGCGGACCCGGCCGCGGACGCACCCGCCGCCCCAACTCGATCACGACGCGTCGACGAACAGGTCCAGCCTCGAAGTGACCCCCCAGCCGCGCGAGTCATACGGTCGTGTCAGCGATTCCGTCACCTCGGCCGCGGCCGAGGCCGGAGCCAGTGCGATGATCTGCGCGAACCTGCCCATGTCGAGGGACCGGCGCACACCGTGAGCCGGCATCAATCGAATCTCCGGGGTGGCGGGGGAGGAGCGCTTCGCCTTGAGTACGAGGAGGAAACAGTATCGAGGGGCACCGATGAGTTTCGCTGCTCCCAGCCGTCGACCTGTGTGTAAGCGCTCAGAGGCGCAGCAGCCGCTCCGGAAGGGTGAGATACATGAAGTTCATGATCCAGATGAATGTGCCTGCCGCCCAGTGGGACACCATCATGTCGTCGTTCTCCAAGGACGACATGGAGGCCATGTTCGCCCACATGAACTCCCTCAACGAGGACCTCACGTCCGCAGGAGAATGGGTGGACGGGCAAGGCCTCGGAGGCCCTTCGCTGGTCAAGACGGTGCGGGCCGGAAGCGACGGACGGCCGCAGGTGACCGACGGGCCCGCCGAGGCGGGACGCATCCTGGCCGGGTACTGGGTGGTCGACGTCACGAGCGAGGAGCGGGCCCTGGAGATCGCCGCACGAGCATCGGCGTGTCCCGGCCCTGGCGGGAAGCCCGGCAACGACCCGGTCGAGGTGCACGCGATCCCCGAAGATCCGGCGGAGGCCTGAGTCGCCGTCCGTGGCAGCCCGGATGTGGCGTCGCCGGTCGGCCGACCACCCTGGGCTCCACATGCCGCCGCTGTCTTACGCACTGCACACTCCCCTCGGTCACCGACCGTGAGGCCCGCTCACGTCGTTCGCACCGCCTCTTCGTCTTGCGGGGGCCGTCCTGTGTCCTGCCGTCAGCCGATCCTGTCCAACTCGGCGAGTCCCTCGTCGGAGAGCGAGAGTCCCGCGCCGGCGACGTTCTCGCGCAGGTGCGCCACCGACGAGGTGCCGGGAATGAGCAGGATGTCCGGCGACCGCCGCAGCAGCCAGGCCAGGCGTTGGTCGGCGCGGGCTTCGACCGTGTCGGGACCGGAGGGGAGGGTGGGATGATCCAGTCCTCTCCGGTACGCCTGGCGGCGCCACGTCTACCGGATCGCACCGACGAGGAAGACGAAGGATCGATGACGCTGAACGTGGGCCAACGGGTGCGGCTGGCGGCTGACCTCCGGTTGGCCGGGTCGGTGACTCCGGCCGGGGAGTGCCCGGAGGAGACGGCTGCCTTCGCCGCCTCCGTGTCTCTGGCGGCAGGCATCGAGGGCACCGTCGAGCGTGTGGACGAGCATCACCGGCAACAGAGCCACGAGGTGCGTGAGTATCTGCGCCTCAAGTCGCTCCTCGACGACTTCGGCCACCAGATGCCGCCGGAGAGCAGAAAGCAACTGGAGGAGCAGGTGGGGGCCTTGGAGGAGCAGTGGGCCGCCTACCAGCGACAGATGCTCCGCGTCACGGTCCGCGTCCGGCTCGACAACGGATTCGTCCTCGACGACGCCCCCGAGGAGGCTTTCACCTCTGCCTGACCAGGTGTCCCGCCTCCGCGCGCGTGTCCGTCGAACGAGCGTGTATCGGGGGTAGTCAGGGCCGGCGACGGGCTGCTGCGAGGCGGCCGTCGAAGGTGACGCCGACGGTGATGCCGAAGGCGTTCAGCGCGGTCTTCCAGGGCACTTGTGGTGGCTTCCGTTCCGGTCGGGTCCCACGGATCGAGTCTCGACTTCGGAGCGGCTTCCGCTACTCCGGCCACTGCCCGTCCCTCGCCCGCCGCACCGTCCGCCACGTCATGTTGCGCACACGCTGAAGCGACCGCATCGACATCCCCAGCAGGTGACCCCGGCGTACAACCCGACCTTCGACCGGGTTGTACGGTGATCCCCGGTCAGCGGCGGCCGGTTGCCAGGACGACGAGGAACTGGCCGCCGCCCGCCTCGATGCCGGCTGTCACGGGCAGTCCCGGTACCAGCCGGGAGAACCGGTCCACCAGCCAATCCGCCGCTTCCTGGGCGTCCTGCCTGGTCGGACAACGGCCGACCAGCTCGCGGCCCCCCTTGCGCTCCAGTCTCGCGGCAACGGTGATCAGCGGCGCGGGTTCGACCACGTACAGGCGTTCCGGCCAGGCGATGACCACCTTGACCGCGCCCTTGCGGGAGTTGCACCCGCGGTGCGCGAGCCGCTCGGCGACCTTGGCCTTCCGGTCGGCGGTCCGGCTGTCAACGCTGGGCCCCTGCGGGTCGTTCACCGACTTGTCGGGGTCGACCGGTTCGTCGCACACCCAGCAGCGCCAGCCGTCGCGCTCAGCTACATCATCAAGGAGACTCACCCGAGCAAACTAGCCTGCCCAGCCGCCACCCCGCGCACCAGGGCCTCGGCAATGAGGTGAGCCGTGGTCCCTGTTGTTCCTGGACAGATGAGAATGATCAAGAATCCCCCGGCCGGCCGACTCCGTCGGCTTCTGGGTGAAGGTCGCCGTGGTGACCGTGCTCGGGAGTGGCAGCGCGCTGCTGTTGCGCCAGGGTGCACGCGGGCAGGCCAGGCCTCTGGTGGCGGCGCAGCAGCGCGTACCGCTCGTACTGCTCGGCCTCCGCGGTGACCTCCTCCCGCAGACCGTCGTCGACGGCTGTCGGCGGTACGTCCACCGGCCCCGTCACCAGCTGTTGGATCCATCCTGACCAGGTGTTCTGAACCTGGCGATCCGGCATCCGGACCGTTTGGAGGGCATGTAACTCGCTGTCCTGAGGACACGGCACTGTGTCAACATCCAGCGCATGACTGTTCGATACCCGTCCCCCCCTGCGTCCCGGTGACCGTGTTGGTGTCACCGCTCCGTCGAGCGGGGTCGCGAAGGAACTGCGTGAGCGCCTCGATGTCGCCGTTCGTGACGTTCAGGACCGCGGGTACGAGGTCGTCACCGGCCGGTGCATGGACGGCTCCGAGCACGTCAGTGCTTCTGCCGCTGACCGTGCGAGCGAGCTGATGTCGATGCTGACCGACCCCACCATCAAGGCCATCGTGCCGCCGTGGGGCGGAGAGACCGCGATTGACCTGCTGCCACTGCTCGACTGGGACAAGCTGCGGGAAGCAGAGCCCACCTGGTTTGTCGGATTCTCCGACATATCTACTCTGATCACGCCGATGACTCTGCTCACCGGGACGGCGACCGTCCATGGCAACAACCTCATGGACACGCCCTACCGAGTGCCCGAAGGACTGCGATCGTGGCTCGACATCGTCGCAGCGCCCCAGGGGCACCGCTTCACCCAGACCCCGCCAGGTCGCCACCGGACCACCGGCTTCGACGACTTCGCCGCCTGTCCCGACGTACGCGAGTACGTGCTCGACTCCGCGGGCGCCTGGACCCGGCTCGACGGCGGCGGTGACGTGAAGGCCGAGGGAACACTGATCGGCGGCTGCATAGAAACTCTGTGCAATCTCGCGGGGACGGCCTACCTCGACGTCTCGACGTTCGCTCGCAACGAGTCGCCGGATGGGCTCCTCGTGTATGTGGAAGCGGCCGGCGACGATGCCTTCACCATCTGCCGGAACCTGCATGGCATGAGGCTCGCTGGGTTCTTCGACCGGGCGAACGCGGTTCTCGTCGGCCGGACCAACGCACCGGACAACCGTTCCCTCAGCCAGCACGAGGCCGTCCTCGACGCACTCGGTTCTCTCAACGTGCCGATCATCGCGGACATCGAGTGCGGCCACGTCCCGCCCTACATGCCGATCGTCAACGGAGCGCACGGCCGTGTCGTTCACACGCCGAGCCGGAGCGAACTGACGCAGACCTTGGACTGACGTATCAGACCGATCGACCACCTCTGGCCGAGGTGGATCCGCTCGACAGTACTTCTCCCCACTTCCGGTGCGCTCTTTCGTCCAGCCGGTGTGTGGGGGGCTTTTGCGGGTCAGGTGCCGGGTCATCATGCTGATGAGTGCCCGGGTCAGATGGGCTTCGGAGTGCTGGGCCAGCCGTTCGTGGTCGCGTGCGTCGCTGCCCGGCGTGCCTTCGGCGTGGACGGGCACCGGCCCGTTCTTCTGGCCGTCCACGACGCCGTCGACGATGACAGCTTTTTCGAGCGGAGCTGTCATGGGGAGATGGCCCACCGCGCCCACCGAGCTGACGCTACGCGCTCACCATGATTTGATCCGGTGCTGATCGTGTCGTCCCACGTGATGTCCTGCGTCTCGCCGCCCCGGTTACGGAACGGGCGGGTGGCGAAGCTGACAGCGAGGCAACGCTCCATGGCCATAAGCCGTCTCGTCAACCGAGATGGCGCTGATCGGTGCCCATCAGGAACGGAGCGAATCGTGTTGATCGGCTTGCTGACGGCCGTTGCGGCATCCGTCTGTTACGGCACAGGCTCAGTCCTGCAAGCCATCGGGTCCCGCAGGTCCGCGCGGAGCGGTGCGGCCACCACTGCCAGCACCCAGTACGGGGGGCCCAGCCTCTCTTCCACCGCGAAGGCCGCGATGACCTGGGAATTCGTCGTCGGTACAGTCCTGGACCTCGTGGGCTTCGGCTTGGGTGCACTGGCTGCGCGGCTACTGCCCCTGTTCCTCTCGCAAACCGTGATCAGCGCCAACCTGATCATCACCGCGGTGCTGAGCGTCAGACTCCTCGGTATCCGGCTGACTCGCGCCGAGTGGACGTCCATCGGCGTGGTCTGCGTGGCGCTCGTCCTGCTCGCGACGGCGGCGGGGGAGGAGGGCAGTGGACACGGCATTCCGATCGCCACGCACTGGTGGCTCCTGGCGATCTCGCTGGCCCTGATGGCGGGCGGCACGCTCGCGGTACGCCTCCTTGGTCCCCGCGCCGCGATCCTTGCCGGACTGCTGTCCGGACTCGGTTTCGGCGCGCTCGGCGTGGGCGTCCGTGTCCTGAACGGCGTCACCCCCTTCGATCCGGCCGCCATGCTGACGGATCCCGCCCTGTACGCGATCGTGACGGCCGGCGTGGGCGGGATGTACCTGCACACCGTCGCCTTGCAGATCGGTTCGGTCAACGGGGCCACGGCGGCCCTGGTCGTCGGCGAGACCGTGTTGCCCGGCGTGATCGGCGTGCTTTGGCTCGGCGACGCCTCACGGGCTGGTCTCGCCTGGATGGCGATCCTCGGCTTCGTCCTGGCGGTGGCGGGCGCGGTCGCGGTGGCATGGTTCGGCGGGCCTGCGGCGCACAAGGAGGAGCAGTCGGAGCAGGCGGCAGAACTGACTGCCACGCGCTGAACCCGATTCGGTGCCAGAGTGCTGCGGCCTCGGAGAGGCTGAGCCGTGATCCGGAGGCGGTGAGTGCCTCGGCCGCTTCCTCCAGGCGCCGGCGGCGGATGTAGGCGCTGAACGACTCGTTCACACTCGCGAAGGCCCGCTGCAGGGTGCGTAAGGATACGTGCAGTTGCGCGGCTATCGCGGCCGGCGACAACTCGGCCTCGGTGAGCCGGGCATCGGCCAGGTCCTTGGCCGCTTGTGCCGGCGCCGGGGTTCTGCCGTCGGCAACTCGCCCCGCCCCTTGACCAGGTTCGGCCGCCGGACACCGGGCTGCCCGGATCCCGTGTCGTACGGTCCGATGTCGCGGCCGCCCACCGTCCGCAACGGATCCCACCGATACCGGCGGTGTGGCCTTCCGCCTGCCGCCGGTACGGCCGAGAGATCTGAACCAATGCCGGGTATCAGGCCGCGATGAGCTCCTGCTCGCGGTCCGGCGTCTTGACCTTGGGCTTCTTGTTCGGCAGCGAGAGCCGGAAGACCTTGTGCCACGCGGAGAAGACCTGCTTGGGCAGCGGCCCGGTGATGTACTCAAGCTCGTACTTCTCGAACAACGCGCGCACCTTCACCGCGACCTCGGCGTACCGGTTGCTCGGCAGGTCCGGGAACAGGTGGTGCTCGATCTGGTGCGACAGGTTGCCGGTCATGAAGTGCATGGCCTTGCTGCCGCTGATGTTCGCCGAGCCCATCATCTGGCGCAGGTACCACTGGCCGCGCGTCTCGCCCCTGATCGACCGGCGCTCGAAGACCTGCACGCCCTCGGGGAAGTGCCCGCACATGATCACCGAGTGGGTCCAGATGTTGCGGACCAGGTTCGCGGTGAACGTGGCGGCGAGCGTGTGGAGGAACGACGGGCCCGACAGCAGCGGGTGGATCACGTAGTCCTTGAGCACCTGCTTGCGGATCTTGCGGCCCACGGCCCTGGCCCGTGCGCGGAACTCCGGGTTCTTGCGGCGGCGCTTGTGCAGGTTCTTGCCGAGCTCCAGGTCGTACGCTGCGATGCCGTACTCGAAGAAGCAGGCGTTGAGGAAGTTCCACAGCGGCTGGCCGAGGTGGAACGGGTGCCACTTCTGGTCCTCGTCGACGCGCATGATGCCGTAGCCGAGGTCGTTGTCCTTGCCGATCACGTTGGTGTAGGTGTGGTGCAGCTCGTTGTGCGAGTGCTTCCACTGCTCGGACGGCGAGACGTGGTCCCACTCCCAGGTGGTGGAGTGGATCTTCGGGTCCCGCATCCAGTCCCACTGGCCGTGCAGGATGTTGTGGCCGATCTCCATGTTGTCCATGATCTTCGCCACGGACAGACCGGCGGTGCCGAGCAGCCACGCGGGCGGGAAGATCGAGAACAGCAGCACGCCCCTGCTGACCAGCTCGAGCTTGCGCTGCGCCGAGATGACCTTGCGGATGTAGGCGGCGTCCTTCTCGCCGCGGCCGGCGATCACCTCGTCGCGGATCGCGTCCAGCTCGCGGCCGAGCTCCTCGATCTGCTCCGCGGTCAGGTGGGCGGTGGGGTCGATGGCGGTCAAGGTGCTCCTACCGTTCGATGTCGCAGGGGCCCGCCGCGGCGGACACGCAGGTCTGGATGAGGACGCCCGGCTCGGCCTCGGTGATCTCGCCGGTGCGCAGGTCGCGGACGGCGCCCGCCTTGAGCGGCGTGACGCAGCCGAAGCAGATGCCCATGCGGCACCCGGAGGGCATGAGCACACCGGCCTCCTCGCCGATGTCCAGCAACGGCGTGGCGCCGTCGGCGCCGACGGTCTTGCCGGTGACGCTGAACGTGACCTCGCCGCCGTCGCCGGCGACCACGATGCTGGGGCGGAAGCGTTCGGTGTGCAGGCGCTCTTGTACGCCGTGCTCGGTCCAGTGCTCCTCGGCGGCGTCGAGCAGGCCCGCGGGCCCGCAGGCCCAGGTCTCGCGCTCGGCCCAGTCGGGCACGAGTTCGTCGAGACGGGCGATGTCGAGCATGCCGTCCGTGTCGGTGTGCACCTCGGTGAGCCGCAGTTTCTTGTCCGCGACCAGGGCGTGCAGTTCGGCGCGGAAGATCACGTCCTGCGGCCGCGGCGCGCAGTGGACCATGACGACGTCGTCGAACTCGTTGTCGCGCAGCATGCCCATCACGGGCGTGATGCCGCTGCCGGCCGTCAGGTAGAGCACCTTGGCGGGCTTGGCCTGCGGCAGCACGAAGTCACCGGTCGGCTGGTCGAGCTGGATAAGCGTGCCCGGTCGCGCCCTGCGGACCAGGTGGTTGCTGACCTTGCCCTCCGGGATCGCCTTCACGGTGATCGTGAGGCGGCCGTCCTGGCGGTTCGTCGGCGAGGTGATGGAGTAGGCACGCCACAGGCGCACCCCGTCGACGTCGACCCCGATCCGCACGTACTGACCGGCTCTGTGGCCGCGCCAGCCCCGGCCCGGCCTGATCACGACAGTCGCGGCGTCACCCGTCTCGGGGTGCACGGCCTCGATGCGCCCACGCAGGTCAGCACCCGCGCGCAGCGGGCTGACCAGGTCGAGGTAGTCCGACGGCAGCAGCGGCGTCGTGACCATCTCCAGCATTTTCCACGCCCTGCTGCGGAGGGCTGTACTCGTCATGACCCCAGCTTGCTGCGCCTCAAGGCGTAAAGTCCTGACCGCAGGACGTAAATCTGGTCGGCTGAATTGTTCGCAGGGAACAAAAACGTGAGCTATGCAACCCGGAGGGCCAGTGAACTGGCCCTGGACGAGACGACGGCCGCCGCACTTCGGGCCGCGCTGAAGACCACCGCCGACGAGGTCGTCCAGGCGATCATCGACGAGGTCCCTCCCTACGCCAACGCCCTTTCGGGCCACATGGGCGCCACCATCCGCCGAGCCGTCCGCACCGCCCTGGGGCACTACCTGGACCTCGCGAGCGGGAACGCCACAGGTGGCGACGCCGGTGACGCAGCCTACGAGCTGGGCCGCGGCGAGGTGCGCGACGGCCGTTCGATGGACGCCCTGCTCAGCGCGTACCGCGTCGGCGCCCGCGTGGCCTGGCGATGCCTCGCGGCGGGTGCCGTACCCGCAGGTCTGCCCGCCGCCGAGGTCGCCAAGTTCGCCGAGCTGACCTTCGCCTACATCGACGAGCTCTCCGCCGCGAGCGCCGCGGGTCACGCCGACGAACTGGCCGCCCGGGGCAGGGCCCACGAGCGCCACCTGGAACACCTGGCCCGCGACCTCCTCGCCGGAGCGAGCCCGGACGTGCTGCTGGCCTCTGTTCAACGGGCCGGATGGCAGCCTCCGGTTTCGCTGACCGCGGTCCTGCTGCCCGCCGCCCAGGCCCTGCCCGCCTCCCGCGCGCTCGACGACCCGAGCATCCTCGTCCTCGACGATCTGCCGGACGCCACCGGTGTGCTGCTCGTCCCCGATGCCGACCGATCACATCTCTTGCGGCAGCTGACCGACCGCACCGCCGTGGTCGGCCCGGCCCGGCCATGGACTCGTGCGTCCGCCTCGTACGCACGAGCCGTACGTGCGCGTTCCCTCTCCTCCGGTATTCGCGACACCGAGGACCACCTGCCCGAGCTGGTGCTGAGCGCCGACGTGGACGCCTTCGCGGACCTGCGTGCCCGAGCTCTCGCACCGTTGCGGACCTTGCCTGTCGCGACCGCACGGCGGCTTGAGGAGACGTTGCGGGCGTGGCTGCTGCACCAGGGCAGGCGGGACGAGGTGGCGGCCGCGTTGTTCGTCCACCCCCAGACAGTCCGGTACCGGATGTCGCAGCTGCGGGAGCTGTTTCCGGATCTCGCATCGCCGCACCGGGTCCTTGAACTGACGCTGGCTGTCGGTCTTCGGGTCAGCTGACGCGTACTGCGACCGTCCACGACCGCGTTCGCGAGCGGTCCGGGAACCGTGCCTGGTTCTCGGTGCCATCACCTGGCTCATGCGGCCCGGGGGCCGGGCCGCTCGCGCCGGGGACCACCGTGGTTCTGCGGCGGCCCCGTGCCTCCCTTCCGACGGGTCAACCGGACGACCGACCGGGGCGGCCCGGCGCACCGCGCGAGGGATGATGGGGATGGAATGACGGAACGTGAGGTCAGGAGCTTTCCATGGCGAGGCGGGTTCACCGGCCCCGTGAGGACGCGGAGTTCGATTTCATCCTCGGGATGAGCGGAGTGCCGGTCCTCGCATACTTCACCGGGACATGGCCCAAGGCAATCGAGCCCTGCCGGGTGATGGACCTCGTCGTGGGGGCCATCGCCGACGACTGCACGGGCCGCCTGACGGCCGTCCGCGCCGACATCACGCGTTGTCCGGCCGCAACCGAGCGATACGGGATTACGGGAGCCCCGTCCTACGTCCTGCTGAAGGAGGGAGAGGCGGTGGCGCACGGCACGGGGCCCATGACCATCGCCGAGGTACGGAAGTTCCTGGACGGCCACCTCTGAGCGGCCGCTGGGGCACGTGGCCGCGACGCCCGTCACGTCTCGTCCATGGGAGCTGCGCCGCCTGCGACACCTTGGGGCTGAGGCACCCCCATGCGCGACAACGAGGACTCAGACGGAGCGGAGAGCTGACAGCCGCGGGTGCTGCGGACCGGGCCCCAGCGCCTCCGCCGGCGCGACACCGAGGAAGGCCGCGCCGAGCCCGGGAGAACGGCACCCGCTTTGCGGCCAGGGGGTCAGCCGGTCAGGGCGGCGAGGGTGTCGTCCAGGTCGGTGGCCTTGGGCTGGTTGTGGGGGAGCTTGGCGAGGATCCTGGCCATGCCGCAGGTGTTGGTGAGGGCGGAGAAGACCAGGCCGCCGGCGACGCCCGCGGAGAGCCAGCGGGCCGCGTTCCAGCGTTGTCCGGCGATCAGTCCGGTCAGGACGAGGGATCCGGCGGCGAGGCGGACCTGGCGGTCCATGGCCCAGGGGGTGCGGGTGCCGGCCGGGCGGTGGGTGTCGTGGCCGAGCTGCGTCCAGGCCCTGGTGCCGCCGGTGAGGGTTGAGGCGGTGATGCCGTGGTCGGCCAGGCGTCGGCAGGCTTGGGCGGAGCGGGCGCCGGAGGCGCACACGATGAGGAGGTTGCCGCGGTCTGCGGCGGTCTTCAGGGTGGGCAGGGCGGTATCGAGGTGGTCGAGGGGGATGTTGTGGGCGCCGGGCAGGTGGCCGGAGGCGTATTCGCCGGGGGTGCGCACGTCGATGACGGTCAGTTCGTGCAGGCGGGCGTTGGCCTGATCGGCGGTGAGGGCGGTGGTGGGTGCCACGGGGATCTTCCTTTGCCTTGTTCCGGTTACCCCTTCGGTAGGATACCCGAGGGGGTATATCGAAGGAGTGTGGGTTGTGGAACTGGCGACTGGGCGCCGGTGACGCGGGCCGGCTCCAGACCGCCGGTGACGTGGTCGCTGTGCACATGGGTCTCGGCCACGAAAGCGACGCGCACCCCACGGCGGGCCGCTGCGGCAATGACCTGGTCGATGTCCCGCTGCGGGTCCATGACCACTGAGGCGCTCGGTCCGCCGGCCAGGTGACTGCGGTTGCCCAGGCCCTCGAACTCCAGGGTGTCGACGTAGAACACGCGCATGACTCCTTCCGGACGATGTACCCCGGGGGGTATCTTGCCCTCACCCTTACAGGTATACCCAGGGGGGTATAATGAGAGGCAAGGGAGTGCCCCCTCCAGGCTTTGCCTGACGCCCCTGCGGGTGCCCGGCGGGGTATGGAGGAATCAGTCGTTCCGCACCATTCGGGAGTGTCCGTGTCCTACGACCGCACCATCCGCCTCGGCGCCGACTTCGCCACCGCCGTCACCGCCGTACGCAAGGCCCTGGCCGATCAGGGCTTCGGCATCCTCACCGAGATTGACGTCAAGGCGACCCTCAAGGCCAAGCTCGGCCACGACATGGAGGACTACCTGATCCTCGGCGCCTGCAACCCGCCGCTCGCCCACCAGGCCCTCGAGGCCGACCGCAGCATCGGGCTGCTCCTGCCCTGCAACGTCGTGGTCCGCCGCGACGGCGACACCACGCTCGTCCAGGCCCTCGACCCGGGCACCATGGTCACCCTCACCGGACTGCCCGCCCTGGAGCCGGTCGCTACCGATGCCACGGCCCGGCTGGACGCCGCCCTGAGGTCCCTCACCTGACCCCCTCACGCCCGGCCGGCGACCCCGGGTGGACTCAGCAGGAGCAGGACGAGCCCACGCCTCTGACAAATGACCGGTTGCAGGAGCTCTCAGAACAGCCCGTGGCCGATCACGTTTCCGCAGGTCGCGACTCGCAGAACCTCTCACGTTGTGCGAAACGGTTCTGACGGCATTCCGGGTGCCCCATCGAGCCTTGTCCGACCATGAGCCAGCGGGGATCATGACCGGGTGCAGCACCGAGAGGAACTCCGCGACATGCTCGTACGCGCCGGGCTCACGGTCGTCGAGGACGTGCGCCCCGGCAGCCTGCTCCCGCCGGAGGCCGGCTGGCGGATCGCGCGGAGAATCGGCGCGCCGGACGGTGCGGCCCGGGAGGCGCTCGACGCCACGTGGTGGCGCCGCCTTTGCGATGTCGACGGCGAGTTCCTGGTGGTTGTCCTCGGGCATCGGATCGGAGGCAACGACTCCTGGTGGACCCGGGTCCGGTACGTCGGTGGCGGTGTGCCGGGCCTGACCGGCACCCCCGGATTCGTGGCGCTCTCCCTCGACGGGCAAGTGCTGCTCGCGGAGGTGCCCGGCGAGGGCGGCCCTCGGGTGACGGCCCTCGACCGACTGTCGGAGAGGCTGGAGGAGACTGCCGCGGCCGCCGGGCGCGAGACGGAGGTCGAGCGCGCCGAGGTGTGGGCTGCGGTACCCGGCCGGCCGGCATGGCCCCTGCACTGGGCGGAGGGGATCGGGTCCAATCCGGCCGCGCCGGACGAGCTGCTGATCCGGCTGCTGGATGTGGCGGAGGGGTTCCTGCACGACTGCGACCGGCCCGCCGTACTCGACGCCGCCGTGGCGCACCCCGATCCGCGGGTGCGCTCGAGGCCCGCCGACACCTTCCGGCCCAAGCTCACGTCCGATCAATGGGTACGCCTGGTCCGCGCCGAACCGTCGCCGAGCCGGCGCGTGCTCTGGGCCGAGCATGCCTGCGCCCGGGGCGTCGAACTCCCCGTGGACCTGTACGACGACCTCCTCGCCGGCCCGTCCCGCGCCCAGGCCGCCGAACTCCCGGAGCTGCCCGCACACCACTTCCCCAGCCTCGCGGCCGACGCCGATCCCCGGGTCCGGACTGCTGCCTGCGCCCGGTGGGAAGACCTCGCCGCGCCGCTGCGGGATCGGTTGCTGGCCGACACCGACGACGTGGTGCGCTCGGCGGCGCTGCTTGCCCACCACACCGGCATCCCCATGCCCCGCAAGGTCTTCGCCACGCTGGCAGCGCCTCGGCGCGCGCTCGAACAGTGCTGCCTCGAGCCCGAGTTGGAGGCGGAGTCGGTCCGGGACGGGGATGCCGAGGTGCGCAGGGCGCTGGCCGCCAACCCGGGCCTGAGCCCGCACGGCGTCGCCGTCCTGGCGAAGGACCCACTGGACGACGTTCGCTCCGCGGTGGCGCTGCGCCCCGATCTCACCGAGGAGCAGCGCGCCGTGGTGCGCCACGGCTTCGACCCGACGGGGATGTCGCGCACCCTGCCCTGGGTCGCGGACCTGCACGGTGACGCCGACTCGATGCGCCGACTGGCCGCGTCGTCGCATCCGCTCATACGCCGCAGTGTGGCTCGTGCCCGGCGTCTCCCACCGGACGTCGTGGAGCGTCTGGCGCGGGACGAGGACCGGGTGGTCCGCCTGTTTCTTGCCGAATCGTGCGACGACGCGCCGGCCGACCTGCTGTTGGAGGTCTGGCGCTGGTGGGACGGCAGCTTCAGTCACCCCGACCGCCCCCGCGGCCACCCCAACTTCCCCCGCGCGGGCCTGCTGCGCTACGCCGACGACTCCAGCGGGCGGATGCGCCGCTTGGCCCTGGACGATCCGGAGTCCACGTCCGCCGACGTCGCACACCTGGCCCGCGACCCCGAAGCCGAGGTGCGCCGCCGTGCGGCCGAGGACCCCCGGCTGTCACCGGCCGACGCGGTGCGGCTGCTGGACGACCCGGCGGACCACGTCCGCTGGACCGCAATGCGCAATCCGCGGCTGCCGGCCCGCGTCCTGGCCGGGCTGCTGCACGACCGCGACACGTCAAGCGTGGCGGTCACCAACCCGGCGATCCCGGTCCCCGTCCTGCACCGGATTCTGGCCGCGGCAGCGGCAGCCGTGTCAGCCCGGCGCTGAGCACCGGCACCCCGCACGGCGGCTGTGGCGGCCTGAGGCTGAACCCCGGCACGCATGACTGGTCACCCCAACGCCAATCCCGCCGGCACCGGTCGACCACAACATCGCACAGGCCCCGGGATGCCGGTTCGGCTGGTGGAGTGGCGTGCGGTCAGGTGGTCGGGCCGCCCGCGACCCACTCGCTCCAGGGCATGTTCCAGTCGCTGAGGCCGTTGTCCGGGGCCAACGTGGTCTTGTCCGTGGAGTTCTTGACGATCACGACGTCGCCGATCATCGAGTGGTCGAAGAACCACGCGGCCGGCCGGCTGTCGTCGCCGCCGCCCCTGACATCCTTCAGGCCTACGCAGCCGTGGCTGGTGTTGACCTTGCCGAAGACCGAGTCGGTACCCCAGTAGTTGCCGTGGATGAACGTGCCCGAGTCGGTCAGGCGCATGGCGTGCGGTACGGCCTTGATGTCGTACGAGGGCTTGCCGTCCTTCTCCGTGAGGCCGACGCTCGCGCCGTTCATGTGGATGTGCTTGAACTTCTCGGAGATCACCATCTGGCCGTTGTACGTCGGGTGCTCGAGGCTGCCTGACGAGATCGGGATGGTCTTGATCGTCTTGCCGTCCCGGACGACGCTCATCTGCTTCGTCTTCGCGTCCACGGTGCTGATCTGGCTTCGGCCGATCTTGAACGTGACCGTCTTCTGGAGGCCGTCGCGGTTGAGCGAGACGGTGACGGTGGAGCCGGACTTCCAGTACTTCTCGGGGCGGAAGTCCAGGCGGTGGTCGTTGAACCAGTGACCGACGACCCGCTGGCCGCTGCTGGAGCTGACCTGGATCTCCGACTCCACGGCGGCCTTGTCACCGACCGCCGTGTTGAAGTTGACCGACACCGGCATGCCGACGCCGACGGTCGAGCCGTCCATGGGGGAGAGGTGCCCGATGAAGTCGTTGGCCGGGGAGACCGTGGTGATCGTGGCGTTACCGGTGGCGGAGCGGCCCTTGGCGTCCTCGGCCTCTGCGGCGATCTGGTACTTGGTGGCACGCTCCAGCCGGCCGTTCGGCTTCCAGGCGGTGCCGTCCGCGGACAGGGTGCCCGGGATCTCGGCGCCGGTCGCGACGGAGGTCATGGTCACCTTGGTGAGCTTGCCATTACTGACGGCTACATCGACTGGACCGTCGATCCCGACGTCGTAGGCGCCTTGCCCGGGCGTGATCTCTATTCGGGCATCGGAGGCGTCCTGGGTGCCCGCCTTGTTCACCGGCGCCTGCGATGCCGGTCGGTTCCCGGCGTCGTTGCCGCCGGTGGCGGCGATACTCGTGCCGCCCAGAGCCGTGACTGCGAGTACACCGCCGAGTACTCCGGCCGTAGCCATCTGTCCGGTGCGTCGCCTGTAGAGCGTGATCAAGCGCTTCTCCCTGTCGCTGGTCTGTGTATCCCTGTGTTGATCGCCGAAGGAGCGCAACCCTCTGTGAACCTACTTATAGGCAGATCTATGCCCTGAAATGGGTGCATTGTGATGAAAGCCATTGAAGCGAACCCCGTCATCCGACGCAGTGCGGCAAACAGACCGGCGCCGCGCCCTCCGCGTCTCGGAATACCGCTCTCGACGAAGAGCGAGGTGGGCGCAAGCGGGGACCGTGCGGTGTTGGTGTCACCGCTGACCTGCGCGTCCGCCGGACGAGCGGCACCAGCGGGTCCCCCGTCGAACGTCGCCGCATCCCCTGTGGAGGTGCACACGGCACTGACCCCAGACTACGTACGCGACGGCTGCGGAGTCTTCGCCCCGGTCCGGCAGCGCACCGACGGCAGCGACG
The DNA here is from genome assembly GCF_032248645.1 of Streptomyces zaehneri. Taxonomy (NCBI): domain Bacteria; kingdom Bacillati; phylum Actinomycetota; class Actinomycetes; order Kitasatosporales; family Streptomycetaceae; genus Streptomyces; species Streptomyces zaehneri. The sequence goes on along the minus strand of NZ_JASTTJ010000034.1, from coordinate 26,812 downwards.
GGCCGGTCTTGATCTAGGTCGACCCCCGGCAGGCGAAGGACACCGACGCCACCATCGGCCAGGCCCGCGACCTGGGGAGGCCCGTCGACCGACCCAACCCGCTGGTCAAGATCCCGGCCCCCCCGTGAGGGACGGGCCGCGATCACCGCGATCACTGCACCTACCGGTTCGTGCCGTCCTGCGGCCACGCCCGGGCATCCCGAGCACCGGAACACCCGCGAAGCTCGCTCACATCATCATTCAGGGACACGGTCCTGTTGACCCATCGCGGTGACGAGGGTGGAGGAGACGTGGGCCAGGGCGGGGTCTGCAGCGATGAAGAACGTTTCGACTCCGGCCAGTTCGTGGTTCATGCGGGCCATCGGCACTTCGTGGTCCAGATCACCGGTGCCGCGGACTCCGCGGATGACGACGTCGATTCCGCCTCGGCGGCAGTAGTCGACCAGCAAGCCGCCGATGTGGGAGTCGACCGTGACGTTGCTCAAGCCAGTAGCTGCCGCGCGGAGCCGGTCCAGCCGTTCCCTGATGGGGAAGCGGCCGGTCTTGTTCGCATTGAACATCACGCACACGACGACCTCGTCGAACAGAAGGGCAGCGCGCCGGAGTACGTCCTGGTGCCCTTGAGTGACCGGGTCGAAGGATCCTGGGAAGAGGGCTCGCATGATCGGAAAGAGTAACAAGCGGCCGCCCTCGTAGCGGAGTGCCGGGGCAGCCGAGCCGCCAAGAAAGGGTTGCGGGGAAAGCCAGTGACATCCCTCACGTGTCCGGTCCCCATCAACGTGCCGCGATAGTACGTGGTGGGTGACCGACATAGGTGGATCTGGTATGTGGAAGCAGGCAAACGCGGCACCTCGGCCGAGGGCGTCGGCCCGGGTCACCGGCCTCGAGCCGCCGGACCGCCTCTGCCGCCCTGCTGACGGAGCGTGAGGCGCCGTCGGCGTCCGGCGCGGCGGCCCTGCACAAGCCCGGCCCGGATTCAAGGGGCACCCCCGTCTACTAGGCGAGGTAGTGGAAGCCCCCGTTGCCGTGCCCTCACGCGGCTTTTAACAATGACGGCCCCGCAAGGCGTCCCCGCAGGTCAAGCGCACTGTCTGTGCGAAACCGAGCCCGCCGGAGGCGCAAGGAGAGTCGACCGAACGAGGTCCGCATGAGGAACCACCGGAAGCACCGCAGGAAGACGCGTCGCCGGCCCATAGCCGTCGCCGTCCTGGCGATGAGCGCGGTGGCGGTGCCGTCGGCCGCCATGGCGTGCATGGGCGACGCAGGAGCCGAGGCCATCACCGCCACGTCCAGCGGTCCCTGGACGGACGGGAGCAAGGCGTCCTGGATCGGACACCGGACGGACGGGAGGAAGACGTCCTGGGACGGGCACCGGGGGCGGGACATCCGGACCGCGAGGCCCACGGTGACGGCTTCGCCCTCGGCCGCGCCGACGACCTCTCCCGGGACTGCGGCGCCCGCCCCGGAGAAGCCCAAGGCTCCCGTCTCGAAGACGACCACTCCGCCTGCCCCGACGAGGACCACCGCCGCACCGAAGCCGACCGCCACCACGGCCCCCGCCTCCGGCACGGCGACCCCCGCCGTCGCCCGCGTGGTCGCCCTGGTCAACAACGAGCGCGCCAAGGTCGGTTGCTCCCCGGTCACCCTGAACGCGAAGCTCTCGCAGGCCGCCCAGGCCCACAGCGCGGACATGGCGAGCCACAACACCATGTCACACACCGGTTCCGACGGGTCCGACCCGGGACAGCGGATCACGCGCGCGGGGTACCTCTGGAGCACCTACGGAGAGAACGTCGCGTACGGGTACTCCACGCCCGAGCAGGTCATGGCTGGCTGGATGGCCAGCGCCGGTCACAAGCGCAACATCCTGGACTGCGGCTTCAAGGAGATCGGTGTGGGGGTGGCGCAGCCCGGCAACTACTGGACGCAGGACTTCGGCACGGTCCGCTGACGCTCACGGGGCTCAAGCCCATCAAGGCCCGCCGACCATCACGCCGGCCGCGGCCGCTCCGCTCACTCCTGAGCGGCCGCGGCGGGCGTGGTTGCCGAAGCTCGATCGCCGATTACCCAGAGGTCATATTCGGTGCGGTACGGCCCGGTCCTGCCAGCGGTAGAGGTCGCGCAGCAGGGAAATCTCGCCGCCGTGATGGATCAGCTCCCTGTTGACGTGCAGGACCCTGTTCTCCATGGGAAACCGCTCGGGACCCACCGTGGGCGGATTCTCCAGGTCGGCGTCCGAGAGTTCGCGGACCCCCGCGTTCCATCTCCCATACATCTCATCGAGCTGTTTCAGCGCCTCGTCAGCGGTCCCCGCGTAGGCGAATGTCCCGGAGTCGACGTCCTGGCCGCCGAAGTACCATCCGACCCGATAGCCCAGGCACGAGACGACGATGTGCGCCAGCCGCCAGGCAATCGTGGTCACCGGCGCCGGCTCCGGGCCAGGGGACGCGAAGTCCATCGTCCATTCCCCCGAACCTTCCGACATCGGTGCGGCCGACGTGCCACGTGGGCGGATACTCCAGCAGCCGCGCACCGGCTCCCAGAAGTACTCCTCATCGGTCAGACGGTCCAGCCGCGGCCGTAGGTTCTTGTGCCAGTACCAGTCCAGCTGTTCCGCGAGCCGCTCGCTTCTTGTCATTTCCGCACATTACATACAGCGGAGAACTGGCTGAGATCCTCGCGGACGCCGTCGCCGTCCATGGGCCGCGCGAGCGTACCGCACCGGGAGATGACGCCGGGGGCCTGTGTGCCCTTCGGGCCGCACCGCCGCGAGCGGCTGGTTTGCATGAACAGCCCGGCTGGCTGCGTTGGGTTCAATGACGGTGTCGGCGTGGGAGTCCACACCGTCGAACACGCCCTGGCCGGCCGTGCTCGCCGCATCTGCTGCTGTCATGCTGCAGGTGCCTTCCTAGCTAGCCCGCGCGGCGGCACGGCGGGTGGGCCGGACGTCGTCCCGCTCGGCCCGGCCCTGCGGGCCTCCCCCGCTACCTTGGCCGACCGATACGTCGGACGGGTCTGGCCACGTGCAGCCGCACGTGGTGCCAGCCCGCCGCCTCCTTGCCCTGGGCGGCGACCGCGTCGCACGCAGCGCAGGCAGCGCTGTCACGCGATACGCCTTCTCTTCGTCCGAGGGCCGCGGACGAAGAGAGCTGAGCAGCTCGCTGCCGGGCCCGTCGGGCAGTTCGGTCTCGATCTCACGGATGTGCCGCTGCCAGGCCCGAGAGCCCGCTCCCGCTCACGGGCGGGCACCGACTTCAGCAACCCCTACGGCTGACCGAGACGACGATCTGGGTGCTGGCCCCGTTGTCCTGTCCCAGATATCTGTGGGCAGGGGGAGGCTCTGACCTGCGGTGCCTACGGTTGAGCGGGACAGGTTGGCGGTCGGTGTCCCGCTTAACCGTAGGCAGCGTGATGGTTCACCCGTGGAGCCAAGCCAGCAGGCGTCGTGGAGTCGGTCGCCATGTGTAGGCCGGCATGGATCGGGGAGCCGATCTGGCTTTCCTGACTTGTTGGGCGAGTCGGTATTCGTCCGCCTCGCGGATGAGTTCATGAGAGCGGATCTGGTGCAACTCGAAGTGCATGCCGCTCGCTCCTACTGCTGGAGCTCCATGACGTCGGCGACCACGCAGCTGACGTTGTCGGGGCCGCCGGAGCCGTTGGCGAGGGCGATGAGTTCGCGGACCGCCTGCTCGGGTTCACTGATCTCGGAGAGCACCCGGTGGATCTCTTCGGTCGGCACGACGGTCGACAGGCCGTCGGAGCAGAGCAGGTAGCGGTCTTCCCGCTGGGCGTCGTGCAGACGCATGTCGGGGGTGCCATCGGCTCCTTGGCCCAGGGCTCGTAGCAACAGGGACCGCTGGGGATGGGAGGCGGCTTCCTCCGGGGTGAGGCGTCCTTCGTCGACCATCGACTGCACCATGGTGTGATCGTGGGTGATCTGGAACAGCTCTCCGTCGCGCAGGAGGTAGATGCGGGAGTCGCCGATGTGGACGAGGGCCAACTGTGAGCCGGTCCAGAGCATCGCGGTGAGTGTGGTGCCGGCCTCTTCGGGCGATGAGGCGGGTCCGGCGACGCCGTTGACGGCCTGCTTGGCCTGTTCGATGGCGTCCTCGAGGAGGTTGAGGAGATCGCCTGCCGGGATGCTGTCGGTTTCGAGGCGCTTGAGCGCGTCGACGGCGGCGGCACTTGCGGGGGCTCCTCCGCTGCCGAAGCCGTCGGCGACTGCGAGCAGGCGGGACCCTGCGTATGCGGTGTCCTGGTTGCTCTCACGGACAAGGCCCGTGTCGGAAAGAGCGGCGTAACGGATTCCCAGGGGCTTAGCGGTCGGAGACATAGCGGGGTCCTTCCAGGACAGATGGCCGATGAGGAAGGAAGCGAGGTCTCGCCGCGCGGCGGTGTCGGCCTCGACCTGGGCCCAGAACGCGCGGACCTCCCGGGCTGCCGGGCCTGCCTCCAGCGTGCAGACGTGCTGGATGCGGGCCAGGGGCATCCCCAGGCGCCGGAGCCAGGCGACCAGCCGGGCTTGTTCCAGCTGTTCCGGGGCGTAGAGACGGTAGCCGGTCACCGGGTCGACGCGAGCGGGAGTTAGCAGACCGAGCTCGTCGTAGAGACGCAGCGCCTTCGGTGACAGCCGGGATGCCTTTGCGAACGTCCCGATAGTCAGCAACCCCATGCCCGCTCTCCTCCTCATGCCGAGCATGTTGCCCGGCCTCACCGATGCTGTGGCCTCCCCCAAGGTGAAGGTCAACCAGAGTCCTGCTCCGGCTCGGTCAGATGGTCTCCCACTCGCGGTGTCCTTGGTGGTGACCTCACCGGTCTTGATGCAGCGGGCGTGGTTGGCGGTCTCGCCGTCGGCGCCGTAGGGCAGGACGTCCAGGGGGGCTGGGGCCGTCGGCGGCGTACACGGCGCAGTCGGAGAGGACCACGATCGGATACTGTCCGGTGGCCGCTGCCAGGTGGAGCATCTTGCGGTGCGTGTTGATGCGGGCCCGGGAGATGGCGGTGGCGCAGATGTCCGGGCGCCAGGTCGGGCGGGCGAGAACGGGCCAGGCCTGCCCCGGCTTCCATGCCGAAGCGGTCCGCCGACTCGCCCCAGTCGATCTCGGCATGCCGGCCTTCACAGACAGCGCCAACCGCACCACTACCACGACGTCGACGGACCGGGCCCGCCCCTGAAATCGATGGTCGCCACAAATTGGAGGTGCCTACGCTCCAACCCATGCGATCTGTCTTCGTGTTTCCCACAGGCGAGCGAGCTCAGACCGTCGCCTCGCTCGACAGGCATCTGCCCGATCAGCGCAAGCCGTGGACTCTGGACGGCAACCTCTACATCGACACCGACGATGAGCAGACTGGCTACCTCTTCTCCGACTGGGATCCCGAGGACGTTGCGATCCTCGAAGCGGCCATCGGACATCACCCCACCTGGGCGGTGCAGATCGACATCTCCGGCCGGATCGGCGGCACCGTAGAGGTTCACCAGATGATTGCTCTGCTGCTTGAGTATGGAGGCGTGGCAACGGACGACTACACCCCCCACCCCTGGACCCTGCCGGAAATCCGGTCTGGAGCAGTGATCGACGGCCTGCGCTTCTTCGACTTTCGCGGCTACCACGAACTCAACCTCGAGCACGGGCGTTCCTGACTCGATCACCTCACCAGCGCAATTTCAAGGGCGATGTCATCGTCGCTGGTTGCGGGGCGGACCCGGCACAGGACGAGCGGCCCTGCCCGACCTGACTCAGGTCCGGGTCTGAGGCGCGACGGGAACGGCGGCACCGAACGCCACGCTCTGCAGCACCGTGATGCGCTCGATGACCAGCCCTATCAGCACGGCCGCAGCGATCATGAGTGCCTCCGCCACTACGAGGAAGGCCATGGACCCCGGGGCTACCCGGCCCGCCACCACGAGCACCAGCGCGTGCGCGACCCAGGCGACCCACCACAGATTCACCAGTGCCGTGTCTCGTTCCTCCTTCCACGACAGGGAACTCGCGCGCCCGATGTCGAGGACGAGCCGACGGGGGACAAAGAGATTGACCACCGGTATGAACCACGCACCGATCATCCAGCCCTGACTCGGGACTGAGGCTCGGGGGGTCAGTTCCTGCGCCTTGCGCCGCGAACAGGCAAGCCACACAAGGAACAGCACGATCGCGAGAGTCATCAGATTGAGGAAGACCGTGGACATGAAGCCCGACCTGTGCAGGGAATCGCCCGTGTGGTGCAGGTAGTGATCCCGGACCGCCACCGCGCGGAACACGTCCGCCACGGCAGCGGCAACTACCGCCGCCTGCGCAGAGCGGGCAAGGACCCGTTGAGTTTTGGGCGCGGTACTCGTCATCGTCTTTGGCCTGTCTCGGAGGCGGATGTGGCCGCAGCAGAGGCCGGGGCGAAGTGATCATAGGGTTGAATTGCCGTACACGCGTACGGCTTTTGGATCCTCGCCGCGATCTCACGCGGCAAGGGACAACAAGGCAGGAGTGCCGGCGGGCTGTCGGCGAGCCCAGTGACGGCGCGCTGACCAGGGCCGTCCAGATGCTGGAGGACGGCTTCCGTGGCACGCTTCGTCGCTTTCCCCGTCGTTGTGGCGCAGGCGGTGCCGTCGATATTGAGCAGGCTGCGGATCATGTGCTGGTCGGCGCGGACAGCTCCAGCGCCCGCTGCTGAACCTGGTGACTGTCGTGGAAGCATCCCGGCGCTGGAACCAGGCCCAGGAGTACTGCTTCCAGGCGGCGGCAGTACGTACTCAAAGGGCCTGGATGGCCGTGGTGGCAAGCCGGTAAGCCCGTCAATGCTGCGCCGGTGCCTTCCCTTGTCTCGGTGCCATCCGGACCGCAGCCGCGGAACGCGATCTCGGCGCGGAGATCGAAACGTTCGCAGCCCGTCAGCGCTGCCCCGCAGGCAGAGTCCGGGCATGCATCCCGTCATACGTTCCAGCGCACGTCTTTATCTGCGGGAACTCGTTATCACGGATGTGGATCCGCTGCTCGCCATATACGGCAGCCCCGGAGCCACCGAGCACCTCTCGTTCGAACCGCGAAACCGCGATCAAGTCGAACAGGTCGTGGCCTGGTCTGTCGCAGAGGCCACGGTGACGCCTCGTACGGAATACGCGCTCGCGGTCGTCGAGTCGGAGACGGCTGAGCTGATCGGGTCTGGCCGCTTGGCGCTTGATCCGCACCAGCATCGCGGAGCCACCATGGGCTTCGCGCTGCGCCCGGACGTGTGGGGGCGGGGCTACGGTGTGGAGATGGTGCGGTTGCTGGTGAGTGTTGGCTTCAACGACTTGAAATTGCACCGCATTTGGGGTGCCCGTTCCCCTCTCAACGAGGCTTCCGCCAAGACCATGAGCGCCGTCGGGATGGTTGAAGAGGGCACGATCCGCGAGCACGTGCTGAAGGCGGGGGAGTGGAGGGACTCCGTCGTGCACGCGATCCTCGACCGGGAGTTCTTCCGCTGTCTCTGAACCTGCAGGCTCACCGTCCTCCTCACAGCCGTGGCCCTGGTGGTCGGCCTGCCTGCCTCGCCTGCATCCACGCCCCCGCGTTCATTCCGAGGGCCGGGTGATCATGTACTTGACGGTGACCCAGGTGCGGATGTCGATGGCTTCGGCCAGCCGGTCGGCTCGTCCGGAGTCGGGTCCGGCATCGCCCGCCCGCATCTCTTCGCCGAGCCGCATGACCGCCAGGAGTTCCTCCCCGATGCGGCGCCGCTGCTCCGGCGTGCGCTCGGCGTCACCGATCTTGCACGTCAGATGGTGGATGGTGGCGATGGAGGGGGGGAAGATCACGGCGCAGGGCAAGCTCGATCTGTACGCCGACTCCGGAGGAAGCAGCGGTCAGCTTCATCTGCTCGTTGACCTGCTGGGCCCAGTCCTGCAGTTCGACCCAGGCGGTGCTGATGGCCGTGGGGATCCGGCCGAGGACGAAGTTCTCCAGGGCGTTCTCGTCCGCCGCGCTGTAGGCGTGCTGCGCCTGCGCCCGGCGTGCTGCCGCCATCCGTGCGGCTGCGTGCGGGGACATGCGCCGGCCGGCCAGGGACAGTTGGTGGGTGGGCATCCTCTCCGGTGCCGGACCGTGCCCGAGGCGCCGGTCCTCGTCCGGCGCGGCGGCCAGGTGATGGCGCAGGGCGTCGGCGCACGCATCGATGCCTGCGGGTGGCTGCGGTACGGCCAGCAGGCGGGCACGCAGTCCGTGACCGGCGGGCCCGGATCCGCTGCAAGAGGGTCATCGCCCTGGAGGTGCTGGGAGAGCTGTACCGAGGCGGCCTGACCGCAGTGCACGCCACCGGCTCGAAGTCGTTCACCTCGACCTTGCAGAAGGTCGCGGGCCGGGGCAGCGGCCGCGTCCAGAAGCTGTTTCGCTACTTCACCAACTTCAGCCAGGCGGAGAAGAACGGCCTGGACGTCCTGGTGTGCGACGAGGCCCACCGCATCCCTGAATCCTCCAACCACCGATTCACCCCCAAGGACAAGCGCAGCAGCCGCCGCCAGATCGAAGAACTTCTGGATGCCGCCCGCGTTCCGGTCTTCCTCCTGGACGAGCATCAGGTCGTCCGCCCCGGCGAGATGGGCACCGTCAACGAGATCGACGCCGCGGCGAAGGCCAAGAACCTCACAGTCCGCCACGTGGACCTGGACGGCCAGTTCCGCTGCGGCGGCAACCGCGCCTGCGAACAGTGGGCTGCGTCTGCTGGGCCTGGCTCCGGGTGGCCCCGTCCCCTCCGACGGCGATGACTTCTTCACCGTCACCGTCGCGCAGAGCCCGCAAGAACTTGAGGCAGCTCTGAAGGCGCGTCAGGAAGCAGGGCTCTTTGGCACGGATGACGGCCGGGTTCTGCCGGCCTGGAACGAACCGGTTCTCGACGACAACAAGCAGTTCGTCGGTCTGCCGACGACGTGAATTTGCCCCAGTGGCAGTGGAAGCGGCCGTGGAACGTACCGGGCGATCGTTCCATCGGCGGTTTCCCGTCGAAAAACTTCTGGGCCACCGACCCGGCCGGGTTCAACCAGGTGGGCTGCATCCACACCGCACAGGGCTTCGAGTACGACTACAGCGGCGTCATCTTCGGCCCCGACCTCGTCCGGCGTGACGGCGTGTGGATCGCCAACAAGAAGGCCAGCAAGGACACCGTCGTGGCCCGCGCTGGCGAGCACGAGTTCGCGCACCTGATCCACAACCCCTACAAAGTGCTCCTCCCGCGGCATGCAGGGCACCGCTCTGTTCTCCACCGACCAGGAGACACAAGCTCTGCTCAAAAGACTGGCCCCCAGCGCGTAGACAGCTGTGTCCGACAGCAGTCGAAGCCGGCGTACATCTGCCGCGGCTGCGCCCGAGCCGAGAGATCTCAGGTCGTCGCCGAGATAGCCGACTGGGGACTGTTCGGTGGCGAGGACGGAGATCGGCAGTCGCAGCGCGTAGGGCAGCAGGTGCATGAGCGGGCCCGACATGACCTGTGTGCTCCCGTCAGCCCTCGTTGTCTCCGCCGACGCGCCGATGTGATGATTGCGATCGTGTCCATCAACAGGGAAGACGGTACGGCGAACGCGCACAAACCAAGATCCCGCTTGTCCGATTACGTGGACATGGACGTACCTGCGCCGGCTGAACAGACCCCGGGGCCTGCTGCCGAGAATCCTGAAGCGGCCGCGCGCAGGCGGCGGTTCGCGGAGTTGCTGGAGGAGTTCCGGCAAACGGCGGTCCTGGTGCCGCTGGGTGAGGCGGACGGCCCGGACCGTGAGCGGGGGATGCTGACCGCCGACTGGAACGGGGTGCGGTTCATCCTGGCGTTCTCCGACGGGCAGGCGCTTGCCCGTTATGCCCAGGCACGGGGCGAGTTCGCCCGGGAGTGGATGTATCAGACGGTCCTCGGCGCGCGGCTGCTGGATGTGGCGGTCCAGGCCGCCGGCGTGCCCTGCGGAGTGGCGCTGGACTGCGCCGACGGGACGGACGGGATGGTGTTTCCACCGGTGCGGGGTGTCGTGCCAGACAAGGCGGCGGTGGACTTCGAGGCGGGGGGCGCGGCACGACCGGCGGTGGGGGCAAGGACCTGAAGGCGGCCGGGCTCGCCCTGATCGTCACGGGCCTGACCGAGGCGCTGGGCGAGTTGAAGGAACTGGGCATGGTGGGCGAGGCCGGGCGCGGCTTCGGCGACATCGCCCTGTCCGGGCTGGAACTCGGCCACGACGGGCTGACGGGTGAGTTCAAGTCGTTCTGCGAGCGCTGGGAGTGGGGAGTGCGGTCGCTGATCAACGAAGGCAACGGGTTCGCCGAGAAGACGGGTCTGTCGGCGGGCACGTACTACGAGACCGATCAGTACGTCGAGGGCAGTTTGAAGGTCGTCGCCAACTCGGCCATCGGCAATCCGTACGCCTCCGAGGAGGAGGTGGAGAAGACGGGCTGGGGCGACATCGCGAAGTCCGGTGTCTACGGCGGCAACGTGGACTACAGCCAGGAGTCCTTCGACCAGGCGCTGGCCAACAGCGGGCAGGCCTGGAAGGACGCGGGCCGGGACGTGATGACCTCGCACACGGTCGGCCCGCTGGGCCTCAACCCCGAGAACCTGCACGGCACGTTCGGCGTGTCGGACCAGGAGTACGACGGTTTCCTGGACGACACCTTCGGTCCCTCTCCCGAGGAGCGAGCCGAGGCTGCCGAGCAGCAGGGCGCTGAGGGCTGATGGGACTTGGAGACCTCACCAACTCGCTCCTGGGCGGCGCGGAGGACCTCTACGACGCGGGCAAGGAAAAGCTCGGCGAGGGCGTCGACTGGGCCACGGACAAATTGGGCGAAGGCCTGGACAAGGTCGGTGCGCACGACTGGGCCGACAGCGTGGAGGACTGGGGCGACGAGGTCGCCTCGGACCTGGGCGCTACCCCCGGCGAGCAGCAGCTCGGCGAGACCGAGGAGGCCAACGAGCTCGTCCACGGCAATCCGGACAAGATCCGCGAGAGTGCCAAGCACCTGAAGGACTTCCACGGCGCCTTCGGCAAGGTGAATGCGGGACTGAAGAAGGTCGACTCCTCCGGCTGGCTGGCTGGGTGAGGGCGGCGACGCGTTCCGGGAGAAATTCGGCGTCCATCCCGCCAAGTGGGCACAGGCGTCCGAGGCGTGCGAGGCGGCGGCCGGAGCGCTGGAGTCGTACGCGGGCACCGTCAAGTGGGCGCAGGGCCAGGCCAAGGAGGCCGTGGAGCTCTACAAGAAGGGCGTGAAGGCGTCCAAGGACGCGGCCGACGCCTATAACGAGAAGGTCGACGCGTACAACGCCAGGATCAAGGCGAACGAGGCCCCGGGGCCCAGGCCTGAACCGTTCAAGGACCCCGGCAAGGCCGACGTAAAGGCCGCCGCCGAGAAGCTCGCCGAAGCTCGCAAGCAGCGCAACACGGCCGCCTCCGAGGCGCAGGGCAGGGTGAAGGCGGCCCTCACGCACGCCCCCGCCGAACCGCCGCCGCTGGAGCGCCTCGGCAACGACTTCGCGGACGGCTACCAGGCCGTCAATACCGAACTCACGCATGTCGTCGGCGGCGCTCTCAAGGGCACGGCCGGACTGCTCAATTTCGTCCGGGGCCTCAATCCCACCGACCCGTACAACCTCACCCACCCGGCCGCTTACCTGCAGAACGTCAACATGACGCTGGCCGGCCTGGTCTCCACCGCCTCACATCCCGAACGGGTCGTCCAGGCCGCCGTCGACGGCTTCAAGAAGGACCCCTCCGAGTTCGTCGGCCGCCTCATCCCTGAACTCATCGGCACCAAAGGCGCCGGCCTCGCCCGCGGCGGACTGCGTTTGGCGGCGAAGGAGGGTTTGGAGTCGGCGGCGCAACGCGGAGTGCGTGAGGGCTTGGAGCGGCAGGCCGCCAGAGGTGCCGGGGACCCCATGCCCGAGCGTGCCGACGTCATGCAGGCGCTGCGTGACTCCAAACCGGAGGTCGTCAAGAAGGACTGGCCGGACACTGACGGCCGCTACTACGCGGACCGGGTTCTCGCCGGTGGCCGCGCGGACGGAGAGAAAGTCTTCGCCGGTCATGGTTACCTCACCCGCAACGCCGGCGACGTCGTGGTACCTGAGGGAACCAATATATCTTTCTACGTGCAACACGGGGACCCACTTCCGGGACTTAACGGCCTTACCGTTGAGCGAGGTGTCTACCCGGGAGGTTACGTGGAGAAGTTCGGTCCGGGAGACGTAATTCCGAACTACACGCTAGGGCCTCCTGCTCCAATGGGTGGCGGAGGTTTCAGTGTGTTTGAGAATTCGACGACCGTCGGCCAACGAGCCACGCTGCAAGATCTATTGGAGCCAGGCATGGGAAATGTTCACTGGGCGGCGTGCCGCGAGATCAAGTAGGATGCCTCGACCTGTGAGGAGCCATACATGGATGTAGTAGAGAAGCGCGACTGGGTATTGACGGATGTGACACTCATGATCAGTGGAGGGAATCTCCAGCCCGGGGAGATGACGTCCCTTCTCGGGCTGGAGCCCACTGGCGTGCGCAAGCCGGGTCCCAGCAAATGGGCTCGGCCGGGCGACGTCGACGGATTGTGGAGTATCAGCTGCGACGAGCACGTCAGCCGGGACTTTCACGAGCAGATGAACAACATTCTTTCCATCATGGAAAGCAAGCGGACCGAGCTCGCGCAACTGGCCGGACGGGGATATGAGGTGACCCTCGAAGTGTACGGTTTCGCGGGGAACGACTGCACTCTCGCCCTCCAGCCGGAAGAACTCAAGCGAATCGCACTCCTGGGATTCCCTCTCCGGGTCGCGGCCAATATGAACGAACGCTGAAAGAACGGTCATGGAAACTGGAGCGAATTTGAAGCCGTGGGCTAACTTGAGCACGTCCCTGGTTGTCACAGGTCGGGACGTGGATTCCGCCTTTCTGCTTGCCGAGCTGCAACTCGCCGCCAGTGAAGAGTTCTCTTCGTCCGACGGTGTGGAAATCTATTCCGGCCCCGGCTGGGCCACGCTCACCGTTGACGAGCGGCACTCAGAAAGCGCCGACGAACAGGCCGTGGAACTCATCGGACTCCTCAGCCCCCGCAAACCGGCGCTCGATGCGCTGAAGGAGGCGGGCAAAACGGTGAAGGTCGATGTTTCAGGCATCGCCGAATCAGGTACGGGACTCCACATCTCGCCAGCCGTTCTTGCAGGTCTTGCAGAGTTGGGACTGCCTGTCACCTTTACGACGGTCCGGGAATCCGGGGAGGACGAGGAGGACCCACTCGCCTGGCTCGGCTGACTCCCCGGGTGGCTGAGCCCGGCCACGGCCTCATATTCTGCGGTCTTCGCCGAGCAGGGTGCTCGCCATGCCGACTCCGCACATAAGACGTGGTCTAGCGTGCTGCTGGCCAGCGTGGGAATGAGTTCCGGCTACGTCGTTACGCTCGTGAGGAAAGTGAGTATCTCGGTGGCAAGGTTTCCCATCTCCTCGCCGGCCGCGTGCACCGTGGTGGTCTTGAAGTGCCACTCCTCGAACAGGGGCCGGTCGTGAATTCCCCAGGTCAGGTGGACATGGCCGCCCCAGTGGTGGATAACGTGCCTTAATGCACATGCTGGGAGTGGATGATGGTTTGGGTTGATCGGCTTGCGGCAGGGGTTTCGTGGCAGCCGAGGGAGCTGGAGATCTCGTGGAGCGAGATCGAGCAGCGGCTCGGCGTCGAACTTCCTGAGGACTTCAAGTCTTTCTGCCGGTGCTTCGGGGTCGGCCAGTTCAGTGGGTACCTTGAAGTTTATACATCCTCCGGTGGGGATAATCTGAGAATCCTTGACAAGTTGGACCGCTTCCGGCAAATGCTGGAGCAGCATCCCGTAGTTCGAGGAGTTTACGAGCCGCATGGTCTCTTTCGCCCGGGTGAGGGAGGGCTGCTTCCTTGGGGAATCTCGGTGACGGCCGCCGAATTTACTGGCTCGCTCGTGACGATATCCAGCCATGCGATTGGCCGGTCCTGGCACGGCAGGAGGGTGGTGAATGGAGGGTGTATGAGATGACTATGTCTGAATTCACATACAAGATGCTTCGCCCAAGGCCGCCGCACCTACGATCTGGACATGCGGCTGCTGGACGACCCGTCGCGGCTGCTGCGCCGATACTCCGTCGGCTGGTACTACACAGGCCCAGAGATGGCGGAGTTCGACAAGGCGTGTCCACGCATCACCGTGGACCCCTTCCCGGACGGGAGGTGCCGACGGACGGAGAAGCGGCAGGGGCAGGGCGGGGGCTCCTACGTCACCTCGCCCAGACTCCGGGACGACGAGCGCTGGATGGACCGCCCCGCCTTCGGGGAGTGGCCGTTGCTCTCGGCCCAGGTACACGGGCTCATTCTCATGGCGCTGTCGGACCCACTGTTCAGCACGCCGCGCGTGCTGGGAGTGGACGACTTCGCGATCCGCCGGGGGCAGATCTATTCCACTGTCTTGACCTGCGGAGATACTCATCGCGTGGTCGATGTGCTCGCGCCACGCGAATCAGGACCGCTGGCCGCATGGCTGACCACCCACCCCGGAGTGGAGATCATCTGCCGGGACCGGGCGGGCGCCTACGCCGAGGGCGCCCGGCTCGGCGCCCCCGACGCCCTCCAGGTCGCCGACCGGTTCCACCTGTGGCAGGGCCTCGGCCGGGCCGTGGAGACCTGCGTCGCCGCCCACCGCGAGTGCTTACGAGCACCGACACCGCTCAGAACGACGAGCGCCGGCAGTCCGCCGGACGGCTCGAAGCCTGCCGACCGGGAGCCGGTCGGCAGGCGGGCTCAGCGCAAGAAGGCCGCGCACGCCCTGGTCCACGAGTTGCTCGCCCAGGGCCACTCTCGCCGGGCGATCGCCCGCCACCTGGGCTGGGGCCTCAACACCGTGCTGCGCTACGCGCGCGCCGCGCACTGGCAGGACACCCTCCGCGAAAACCGCCCCCGGCCCAGCAGACTGGACCCCTACAAGCCCTACCTGGAAGAGCGGTTCGCCGCAGGCTGCTCGAACGTCACCTTCCTGCACCGCGAACTCCTCGCCGAGAACGCCCCCGTCACCTATCAGATGGTCCGCGCCTACATCGCTACCCTGCGTGCCACCCCGCCGCAGGCGCAGCCTCCACCGCCGACGGTGCGCAAGGTGACCGGCTGTCTCACCCGCCATCCCACAGCCCTGAGTGAGGAAGACCGCGCCGCGCTGAAGGGCGTCCTGGCCCGCTGCCCCGAGTTGGACGCCGCCGCAGGGCACGTCCGCGACTTCGGCGAGATGACGACCCACCGTCTCGGTCCCACGCTCCCTGCCTGGATCGACGCCGTTGACGGCAGTCAGCTGCCGGGCCTCACCAACTTCGCCCTCCACCTGCTCCGGGACCTCGACGCCGTGACGGCCGGACTCACCCTGCACTGGAGCTCCGGCGGCACCGAAGGCGCCGTGAACCGCATCAAAAAGATCAAAAGGAAACTCTACGGGCGGGCGGGATTCGACCTGCTCCGCAAGATGATCCTGCTGCAGTGACCCACCCTCGATATTCGAGTGAACGTACCGAAGGGGCTGCGTAGGGTGACCGGCGTGGACCCAGCTGACTTCTACACCGGCATCGTCGCGGAGCTCTACGGACCGCTGAAGTCCTTCTCCCAGGCCCCGGAACCCTATGCCGTCTTCATTCAGCAAGTCAGCATGCCGGCACTGGAGTTGGGGTGCGGAGACGGGGATCCCCTGCTCGAACTGCGCCGACGCGGCCTGGACGTCGACGGTGTTGACTCTTCCGCCGACATGCTGGAGCGGCTCCGACGCCGGGCAGACGAACAAGACATCCGTGCCACTGTGTTCCACCAGCGCATGGAGGCTTTGAACCTGCCCTGCCGCTACCGGGCGATCTTCCTTGCCGGGCCGACCTTCACCCTGCTCCCCGACGACGCCACAGCGCTCGCCGCCCTGCGCGGCATCCGCGCTCACCTGGCGGAGGGCGGCACCGCCCTGGTGCCCCTGTTCACCCCCGCACCGACCCCCGCCGAACAGATCGGCCGGGTGCGTACTGCTGCCGCACCCGACGGCGCCGAGTTCCGGGTATCCGTCGTCGCCGAGCAACGCGACGAGACAGCCCGGACGCAGACGACGCTTCTACGCTACGAACGGCACCACGGCGCAGACAGCACCATCGAAGAGCGCCCGTGGACCATGCATTGGTACACCCCGGAGCAGTTCGAGAAGCTGGCCACGACCGTCGGCCTGGCCGTGACTGCGGTCACCGATCCGGACGGCAAACCAGCCTCTGCTGATGCCACCGACCTGCTGCACTTCCGACTCCAAACCACCAGACCGCCTCGCCTCTGAGAAGGCCCGGGATCACCCTCCGCGACCAGTCCTCAAGATCTGTGCCAGAACCCGCTACTGCTCGATAAAGCCAACTGGGTGTGGAGGTTTCTTAGGGAGTCATTTGGCGAACACTCAGGGAGTCGCGTTCGCCGCCCTGGCATGATCAACAGAAGTCCGTTTTGATGTCAGGCTGGAGCGCCCATGGATGTGACCGAGTCAGGGCAGGCCGCGCGAGTGTCCGCTTACGCGGCCGTGGGAGCACGGCTGTCCCTGTTCAGCGACCGTCGGCTTGAGGGTGCGGTGTCCGCCGCGCCGAGTCTCGGCTCCGGTATCGGCGGTAGGTCGGCGGAGATGGAAGTCGAGGGGATACGTGTCTTCGTCAAGCGGGTCCCGCTGACGGACATCGAGTTGCAGCCGGAGCACGTGCGGTCGACCGCAAACGTGTTCGAGCTTCCTCTCTTCTATCAGTACGGGGTGGGGTCTGCGGGGTTCGGTGCCTGGCGTGAGCTGGCCGCGCACATCATGACGACATGCTGGGCGCTGAAGAACGAGTACGCGGATTTCCCGCTGCTGTATCACTGGCGGGTATTGCCTGACAGTCCCCCTGCCGGCTTCATTGATGGGCTCGGCGGCGTTGAGGGGGCCGTAGCACATTGGGAGGACTCGTCGGCCGTGCGCCGTCGGCTGGAGGCCATCGGGAGGTCCGCCTTCAGCCTGGTGCTCTTCCTGGAGCATGTGCCACAGACGCTCGCCGAGTGGCTCGGCGATAGCCGTGATGCGGCCCCGCCGGAGCCGGGAGGCGAGTCGCCCTATCGATGGGTCGAGAATGCGCTGCTGCGGGGGACAGAGTTCATGAGTGCGCGCGGACTGGTCCACTTTGACGCGCACTTCGCCAATCTGCTCACCGACGGCCAGCGGGTGTACTTCGCGGACTTCGGGCTCGCATTGAGCCGCGATTTTGAACTCTCAGCGGAGGAGCGCGATTTCCTCGCTGATCACCTCGTGTACGACCGCTCCTACGCACCGAACCACCTGCTTCGCCACCACCTGCCAGACGACGTGCGTAGTGGCACCGAACACGGGGCCTTCCTGCGCGAATGGGTCGACGGCCACCAACCCGCCGACGTCCCGCCCGACATCGTCGCGATCATCGACCGCCACGCTCCGCACGCAATCGTCCTGGACGACTTCCATCATCGACTGCTTACGCAGAGCAAGCGCACTCCCTTCCCTGCGGCTGAGGTCCAGCGGGCCCTGGCCGGCGCATCAAGGTCAGGGGAGTGAGAGCCCGTTGCTCCGCTCTGGTCAGCCGACCGCGGCGCGTTCGGCCTGTGCTTTGGTGTGGGCGAGGCGGTAGGACTCGGTGCCGGTCTGGACGATGGCGCCGTTGAAGGTCAGCCGCTCGACGATGGCCGCGCAGAGTCGAGGGTCGGTGAACGTCTTCGTCCACCCGCTGAAACTCTCGTTCGAAGCGATGGCGACACTGTTCTTCTCCTCGCACTCGGTTCCCACTCGTCGGAGCTCGGCATCCGCAGGCCATGGGCCAAGAGGGCAGCAGGCATGTCGGCCGGAGGCTCGCTCAGGTTCTCGTCCTCCACGGCCATGAGGACGGTGTCCAGGTGAACGCTGCGGCGAGCGCTGAGGATCCGCTCGAGGTAGGTCCGCAGATCGGGCCCGTAACCGTAGCCCTGCTCAAGGCTCTCCGCGTAGTCTGCGGCCTGCTGCGCGGCCGGCTTCCAGGTGGCGCCGTCGAAGCCCAGGGACACCCGGCCTCCGGGTATCAGGGCGAACTCCTGCCCGTCCCGCTTGACCCGGACACGGTGCAGCGGGGCACCGAGGTGCTCCGTGGCCTCGACGAGTGACACCCGGCCGCCCACGTGGTCAGCGGCATTCTGGGCGATCCGCCGGGCGGTGACCTCGTTGAAGGTCCGCCACTTGACCCACGTGCCCCGGGACAAACACCCCGCTCACCGAGGGCAGCAGGCGAATGCGGCGGGAGAACAGGAGCTGTCGCCCGGCTTGTCGAACTGCTGCTGGATGGGCCGGTTTCCTCGGTGGCGAGGTCACCGCGGGCGCCAGTACGCGTGTGTCTGACGTACGTCAGCGTCGATCACATCCCGCAGGACCTCGCGATCGTCTGCGGGCAGGTCGCCGCCGAGGAGGTTCACGGACAGCCGGTACGCCTCGGCCAGCTGGGGATCGCCGGCCGCGAGGACACTGGAGAGCAGCGGTTCGTCCCGTTGCGACGCCGCATCCACCAGGGCGATCAGGCGCCGCCGCTCCCGGTCCGTCATCTCGGGCAGGGCGGTGCCCAGCTGTGCTTTCAGGGCGGCCCAGGTGAGGGTCTGCTGGGCACGGGCCACCCGCTTCAGAGTGCCGCGCACCGCTGCGGCCGCCGTGGCGAGGACTTCGTCCGACAGGCCTGCGGCAGGGAGCGGGACGTGCCGGGAGGGCGCCGTCTTGTCCACGGCGTACTTCTCCCTCAGCGCCCGGATCTGCCGCAGGAGTCTGCCGGTCAGGGCACCGTCAGCTGCGGTCACGGCGTCATGGAGTTCCTGGAGTTTCTCCTCGCGGCGGCTGGGCGACATGTGCGTTTGCTGGTGCTCGGCCACCAGACGTTGAACCCTCAGCACGGCTGTCTGCTTCTGCCCGCGCGCGCGTGCATCGTCCGCGTCGGGCCAAGGCGGTGGCACCGCTCCTGCGCGCGGCGGGGCCGGAGCGAGTCGGCCGAGCGCCTGGCGTCGACGGGCGGCCGTGTCGAGGGCCGGCTGGTGGTTCTTCTCCTGAAGGAAGCGGCGAGCCTTCTGCAGCATCTGCAGTTCGGCGTCGCTGGCACCGCGCCGGGTCAGAGTGGTGGCCCGGTTGTAGTGCTCGCGCACATCCCAGGCACGCTTCTCGTTCACGGCGCGTTCCAGGTCTGCGAACACGCGCTGCTGGTAGCCCATATGGCCCTTCAGCCACGTGCGGGCTTCGGTGAAGGCCTGCTGGGCTTGCGTCCGTGCGTGCGGCTCCAGAGTCTCAAGGAAGGAGTCACTGCCTTCGCAGAGCCGGCGGACGTGCTCGACCGTGCCTGACCGCTGTGCCGATTCCAGTCCCCGGATCAGTCGCTTGACCGCTTCCGGCAGCGGCTTCCTGCGTGAGGGACGGGCTGCTGGCGGCTCCTTCAGGATCCGCTGCGCGGCCTCGGTGACCAGTCCGTCTGCCGTCCACTCGCAATCCGTCAGGGGCACCCATTCTGCGGGGTGGGCGAGGCTCTCGGTGCCGATCCAGACCCGGCGGTCCGTCCCCTCGCTCTGCACACGCACCCGGTACACGTACCGGCAGCGAGCAAGCGTTCCAGGCTCGAGCGGGACACCGGCTGCGAGGATCGGAATGCCGCCCTCCCAGGCCGGGCGGACTCTCCCGTCGAGGTGAACGCTGAACTGCCGTCCGTCGTCCAGGTCGACGTCCAGGGCGGAGCCGATCGGGTCGGGATAGGAGAATCGGGCCGCTCGCCCGTGCTTCGTCAAGGACGTCTGCAGCGCGCCCTTGACGTACAGGTGGTCGGCGCTCGACTCGCCGACACCGCGACGTCGGCACACCGCCTCGCCCCCGTGCTGCCCGGCGGGATAGTGCTGGAAGTGACACTGCCTGTCGACGTACAGCTTGTCCGCCAGACGAGCCCCGCACCCCCCGAGCAGCAGGCCGCACCAGAAGGAGTCACCACGATGACGCCGCCGGAACGCATCCAGCTCGATGGCCGCTACGGGCAGAACCACCGGCACGTCCGAATGCTCGTTGCCGATCACCGCCGTCTGCACAAGCCGTGAGTCACGCACCAGCGCCCCCAGATCCCCGCTCCACACAGTAATGGCCGCGCGGACGACGGCGGACGCGAGCGCGGTGAGCAGGCGCCGTCCGCCGCCGGGGCGGACGGCGGTGGCCGCGCCGCGGGGCATGGACAGGACGTACGCGGGGAGCAGGGGGCGCAGCGCGAGGTAGGCGACGTTCCTGGTGGTGCGGACCACGCTGCCCTCGGGAGCACATCGGCTCAACACCTCATCCCACGCCGCCCGAAGACGCCACTCCGCGGGGTGCACAACGGGCCGCCCGCTGCCCGGACCTGGCCAGCCGGACCACTCGCGCCCGCCGCCCCCGTCAGGCGTGGGGATCGGCAGGTACGGCCGATGGCGGGCGGTGCAGGAGCGGTGTGCGCTCGGGAATCGCGCCGTGCGCTGCGCGGGGGCGGGCCGGTGGGTGACGCCGGTGTCGCGTGCGTGTGGAACAACGACCACGGCACCGCCACCCTGCGTAACGACCACGGCCGCTTCGTCGACGCCCAGTCCCGGGGCCAGCGGCGGCCACCACCGACCCACCCACCTGCGTGCGGGTCGTCTCCGGCCGCGACCCGTGCCCGCCGCGCCCGTGCACCACGATGTCGACGTTGGTGGTGGCCGACAGGATCAGCCCGGGAACGTGGGGTACAGCCCGACAGGGCCGGGCGCCGCATGCTGCCCGAGCACGTGGGGGCGCGGCGCGCGCCCGTACAGCCCGTCCGCCATCATCGCCGCCGCCCCGCCGCCGGTTTCTTCGCGGGCTGCCCGACCACCACGAGCGTCCCGGACCAGGCGTCCCGCCCCGCCGCCAGCTCCTGGGCCGCGCCGGTCAGCCAGGTCAAGTGCAGGTCGTGTCCGCAGGCGGGCATCACGCCGGGGGTCTCGGAAACGTACGGCAGTCCGGTCGCCTCCTGGACCGGCAGCGCGTCCATGTCGGCGCGCAGCAGGACCACGGCGGCACCCCGGCGACTTCGGTGCCGCCGATGCCCCTGGGCGGTGTCGCACCCCGCCTTCCCCAGCCGTTCGGCGAACTGCGCGGCCGTGTGGTTCGCCTGGCCGGAGAGCTCGGGGTGGCGGTGCAGGTCCCGGTAAAGGTCCTCCAGGTCGGGGACCGGGAGGTCGGCGGTGAGGTCCAGCGCGGTACGGGCCGCGGTGGAGGTCATGGAGGGCAATCTATGCCGGGGCCCGCTGTGGAACCTTTTCCGGGGCGGGGCCGTTTCCGGGGTGAGAACGATCAGACGAGTACCGAGGTGACGGCAATGGCACTGTTCGACCGGCTCAAGGACCAGGCCAAGAGCTTGCAGCAGCAGGCGCAGGGCGGGCGCGGCACGACCGGGGGGCATGGTTCGCAGAGCGGTTCGCGCACGGGCTCGCACGGTGGATCCCGCGCCCAGCTGGTCGGCCTGCTGAAGAACCAGCTCGGCTCGATCAAGACCGAGCTGAAGAGCGGTGCCTACCGGGACGCGAGCATGGCGATGTGCGCGCTGGTCGCGGCGGCGGACGGCCATGTGGACGCGTCCGAGATGCAGCAGATGGAGTCGATGATCCTCAGCAACGAGGTGCTGCAGAACTTCCCGCCGGAGCAGCTGCGTCAGCGCTTCCACAAGCACGTGGAACAGCTCACCCGTAACTTCCCGCAGGGGAAGGCCGAGGTGATGCAGGACATCGCCAAGGCCGCCAAGAAGCCGACCGAGGCCCGCGCGGTGATCCAGACTGGCATCGTCATCGCCGGCGCCGACGGGCACTTCTCACAGGCGGAGCAAATGGTCCTCCAGGAGGCCTGCGCGGCATTGGGGCTGAACCCCGCGGAGTTCCAGCTCTGAGAGGGCGGTACGTGACCTGATGTCCGTTTCGGTGTCGCCTGATCGTGTGACCGTAGGGACTCCTGGCCAGTCGGCGGGCTTGGCCATGCTGGAGTGACGGGGTGAGCGACCGCACGCCCTACAAGAGCGACTTATCCGACGAACGCTGGGCGCTGATCGAGCCGGTGACCACCGGGTGGAAGGGAAGCATCCTTCCGCCAGTGGTCACCAGGGCAACTACGAGATGCGGGAGATCGTCAACACTCTGCTGTACCAGTCCCGGACCGGCTGCCAGTGGGACTATCTGCCGCACGACCTGCCACCGCCCGGCGCGGTGAAGTACTACTTCTACAAGTAGCGCGACGACGGCACCGACCAGGTCATCCACGACCTGCTGCGCTGGCAGGTGCGTGAGAGCTGGGGACGATTAGCCGACCCGAGCCTGGTGGTGCTCGACACGCAGAGTCTCCATGCCGCCGCCGGAGTGCCCGCAGCCACGACCGGGCGGGACGCCTCCAAGAAGGTGCCGGGCCGAAAGCGCGGGCTGGCCGTTGACGTGCTGGGCCTGGTGGTCGCTGTGGTGGTGCTGGCCGCCTCCGTACACGACAACGTCTTCGGCACCGCGCTGCTGGACAAGGTCGCCGCCGGGACCTCTACGGTGACGAAGGCCCTGGTGGACCAGGGGTTCAAGAAGACCGTGGTTGACCACGGCGCCGGCCTGGGCATCGCGGTGGAGATCGGCGATCGCAACCCGGCCGACCGCGGCTTCGTCCCGCAACCGATTCGCTGGCGAGTCGAGCAGACCAACGGGATCTTGATGCTCCACCGCAGGCTGGTCCGCGACTACGAACACCGCCCAGCCTCGGCCGAATCACGGGTGTACGGGGCGATAAGCGACGTGATGGCCCGTCGGCTGACGGGCACATCCGCCCTTGCCTGGCGCGGCGCGTGAGCGGCGACCCGCAGCAGACCCTCGGCGCCCTGCTGGCCCGCCTGGAGGTCCGCGAGCGGCAGATCGCCATGGAAGCGGAGCCCGCTCACGAGCAGATCGTGCAGCTGACCGTGCTGCCGGACGGACTCGCCCAGGCCGCCGAACACATCGCAATCACCCGCAAACGCACCTGGAACTGACCGACGAGGCGCCCCTGGCACCGGCAGCGGCCCTGCCGGACGGCCCCGCCTACCAGCAGATCATGGCCGTGTTCGCCGAAGCCAACGCCCCCTTGCGAGCGCGCAACGTGTGCGAGGCGATGGGCCTGAACCTCGCGCCGGACAACATCAACAACGTCCGCATCAAACTGAAGCGTTTGACCAGGCGCGGAATCCTGGCCGGGCCTGTTCACCAGGCCACGACCGCAATCGCCCGGAAGCCAGCCCTGACCAGCGCGCCTACTCGAGGTCCACGGCCGAGTCGGCCGATGCCTCACGGCCCATCGCCTCGGACGGCGCGGTCTTGATGCTGCCCGGAGCCCAGCCGAGGACTTCCTCGAAGCTTCGGGCAACGGTCGGGGTGGGCAGGTCCCCACGGTCGCGTTCGAACGTCCTAATGGTCGCTTCACTCAGCCAGGTGCGGCGCGCGAGTTCACGCTCTGAGATGCCATGGGCCTCACGGAACTCGATGAGGGCTCTCGCCAGCCGCGCCGATTCCTCTCCACTCATGACCGCAGTATGTAGCAGAGCCCGGGCTGGGACAGCCCTCTGACTCGATCCCATGCCCCACGGGCACCGGCCGCGACAACGCGCCCACCAGGCCGAACCCCGGTCGACTTCCGTCCTCGCCATGCAATCGGCGCTCGTTGACAGCCCTGACCTGCAAGCCAATCCCATGACAGAGTCAGACATTAGGCAAAACCTCGCATACCGCCCTATCGCAAGGCAGTCCCGGTGTCACGAAGCGTCCGTACGCCGGCGCATGCTGTCCACTCAGTACACCGTTCCAGGGGGACATGTACACCCGCACGACCATCGCGGTCATCACGGCCGCGCTCGCCTTCACCCTCGCTGGGTGCGGCAGCAGCGACAAGTCCGACAGTGCCAAGAGCAGCACGCCGGCCGCCACGGCCGGCGTGGACATCAGCGCCGCCGAGCAAGCTGCAGGCATCCCGCCTGAGCACGACAGTGCCCAGCGCGCCGCGGTCCTCGCCGGGCTCAAGGCCATCGGCCCTTGGCTCGTCGGCGATGAGGACGAGGCCATCGACAACGCGCGCAACCAGTGCTCCACCATCAGCGGGAGCGCCAACGCCGATGCCACCGCGACGAGCCGATTCTCCACCCCGGCGCACGAGGTGACCGACGACGAGGCGAAGGCCATCAACAGGGTGCTCAGATGGCCTTCTGCCTTAGCTGACGGCAAGCACCTCGGCCCGACCGCACTCGTGCGGTCGGGCCTTCGCGCGCCCAGGGGGTGGACGTGGCTACCGCCGATAGGGCCGTACGCGGTGACGGCGGCCGTCGGCACCGCGCGGGGCCAGTGCGGCGACGGGAGCGCAACGAGCGCGAGATCACGGGGTAGGCGTCCGCGAAGAGGAGGACGACTCGAAGACGTCACAGGGGCTCTCGTTTGGATCAGGGGGCGGGTGCGGCGGGAGTTTCCAAGGTGGCAATCTGGGGCGATGCAGCCCTGGAGCCCATCTGTCGAGAACGATCTGCGGCATCTGCTCCATGAGTGGGACCCGATCGGCGTCGCCGACGACGTGCAGGACGAGTACGACTGCATGCTCGCCCCCATGATCGAGCGGCTCCGTGGCGGAGCCAACGAAGAGGGGATCGGTAAGTTCCTGCGGCAGGAGGTGGAGGAGCACTTCGGTCTCGATCCTCTTGGCGCGCGACCGGAAGCGATGGCCATCCGAGTGATCGCCTGGTGGACAGCTGCTGGAAAAGCCAATGGCAACAGCGCGTAGCCGCTCCTTTCGGATCGCTTGTTTGTTGGTCCAGCCCTTGCCGATGGCCCGGCAGTCCAACGTCCCGCCATGCCGATAGATCTCGCCGAGGACGATCGCGGTAGTGCTGACGCCGGGATCCGCCGCGAGGTCGTAGCGCGCGATCTCCTGACCATCCGCCTGATCGACGACCCCTATGGCTCGGCGGACTCGCGCTATCCCCGGGCCGCGAAGCAGGCGAGCAGCCCTGCTCCGACTCCCAAGACAATCAGTTGCACAACGCCTGGAATACGCCATCCCAGGACAACGAGACCACCGCCTGTAACGACTGCGCCGCCGACGAGGAGCCACATTCCCCGCAACGCCTCCCTAGGCGCATCGGGCGGATTGCCGCTGTCGTAGGCGTCAGCCCAGCCCGTCATCCCGTAGCGGATGAACACCAAATAGGCGATAAGCATCAGGTCGATGACGAGAAACGCCACGCCGACCCCAACTTGCTCGCCGGTTGACGGCTCACCCCCGGGCCTCATACCCACCACCATTCCGCCTGCTGGTGACATCCCGTCAGTCGCATGCCGTCCAGCATGCTGAAGCGGCAGGCACTGCACATGAGCACCGCTACTCAGATGCGCCGCCCATCGGAAACGTCCGGTGATCGGGCAACCGTGCCCCAGCCGTGAGCAAGGCGGTCCCCGGCCGGTGACTGGCTGGGTCTACCAGGCGGGGCGCAGGTCCTGGCGGTCAGTGGAGTAGCCGGCAGGCATGGGTGTTTCCGACCGCCACAGCACGCCTGGGTCCGGCGGGTACGGCGGGTACTCACCGATGGTCAGCACCGGGCCGTGCAGGCGCCGGTGGCCGGGCACAGGCTGCTCGGCCAGCACACCGTCGCGCATCATCCACAGGCCGAAGCACTGGTCGTCCTCGTCATGGATCAGCACCTGCACGCTCTCCGGATACGGCCACGCCAGGGACTCCAGGTGCCGAAGCAGACCTGAACGCGGACGCACCCGCTCGAACTCGATCACCCACGCGCCAACGAACAGGTCCAGCCGCTCGAAGCGGCCCTCCCAGCTGCGCGAGTCATCCGGCCGTGTCAGTGGTTTCATCACCTCGTCCGCGTACGGAGCCAACACGATGACCTGCGCGAATCTGCTCATGCCGAAGTATCGGCCTACACCGCCAGCCAGCGGCAAGCGAATTGTGAGGAGAGCTGAGGTCAGGCTGCCCCAGTCGACACCGAGCGCGGCGAGCGCTTGGAGCTCGGTCAGCGGCTGCCGCCCGCGCTCTGGTGACGAACGCCATCGTCACAACTACCTGGCCTTCCCCGGCCTCGTCAAAGCTATCTGCTGCTACAAACAGCCATCGGCCTCACCGCATGGTCCTTGTCGGTACCCGAACTGTCAGTGCCCCCTGCTTTGATACGGGTTGCCGCTCGCTGAAGGGGAAGCATGACCCGCACTACACCGCCGCGCCCGTTTGATGTGACTTCGGCCTTTCCGGAGCTCGTGGGGATGTCCCGTACTGCTACCCGGCTGCACCCCCGAGCCGGTTCTCCCACCGTGCACGAGAGTTCGGTGGGAGGTCCGCTGCTCTGGCCGGCCGGCGAGGCGTGGGCGACGTGCTCGCAGGAGCACTACGCCCGTCGGCTCAACACGCCAGAAGAGGTGCGCACCTTGCGGCGGATACTTACGCGGGCATGGCGGCGCCAGAAGCCCGGAGATGCACTGCTCACCCAGGAGGAGAGGGCCGTCGTGGAGCGGATCCATGCTGGCCACGCCCCCCGACTGCTGCCCACCGGCCCACATCCCCTGATGCCTGTGGCGCAGCTGTACGCGCGAGATGTTCCTGATATGACGTGCCCGCAAGACGCCGACGTGCTGCAGGTGCTGTGGTGTCCGTTCGACGACGCGGTGAGGTTCCCCCGTCATGCGGGAGCCGCTGATCAGCTAGTCAGCAGGGGTTGACGGGTGTTCAGATTCGTTGGTTCGGCCGTCGCCTGCTCGGCGTAGTGCTTCTCCTCGAACTCGATCGGGCTGAG
>NZ_JASTTJ010000033.1:0-76976 GCF_032248645.1 Streptomyces zaehneri | reverse complement strand
GGCGCAGGGGCCAGCCGTCCTCGACCACGCAGCGGGCCAGACGCAGACGGCCGGTCTCGGACAGGGGTGCATTACGGTGGGGCACGAGGGCCTTTCTGTTGGTGTAGACGTCGCAATCCACACCGAATCGGAAGGCCCTCACCTGTTCAAGATCTCTCAGCCGAGACCTGGCTCACCCGTCCACAACCTCCCGGGACAGAACACCTAGGTCGCGCGTCCGAGGCGCGGTCGGGACCGTGGTCCGAGGCGGAGGGCCCCTCGCCCTCGCTACCGTGCCGGCCATGAAGATCACGGAGCCGCCCCGTACCGCCGGGCAGCGCAAGCGGGAACTGCTGGACCGGCTGGAACGCGAAGTCGACATCTGCGTCGCCACGGCGGACCGGGAGGGGCTGCCCAGTCTCGTCGCGCTGTGGTTCGTCTGGGACGGTGAGCATCTGTGGCTGTCCACCCGCCTCACCGACCCCACCGGGCGCAACCTCCGGGAGGGCGGCCGGGCCCGCCTGGCCTTCGGGGACACCCGGGACGTGGTCCTCGTCGACGGCGAGGTCGAGACGTACACGCGGGAAGAAGTACCGGAGGGGGCCGCTTCGGCGTTCCTGGCGAAGACGGGCTGGGATCCGGGCCGGGACAGCGCGTCGTACGCCTGTTTCCGGGTGCGGCCGGTGGCGGTGCAGTCGTGGCGCGAGGCGCACGAGCTGCCTCGGCGGCATCTGATGCGGGACGGGGTGTGGGTCGTGTAGACGCCGTCGGCCGGATCCCGTCACCGCGCACCGCCGGGCGGCGGGGTCGACTCCCGACAGGCGGCGGGCTTCGGCTCCCGCCGGGCGGCAGAGTTTCGGACCCTGCCGGGCGGCAGAGCTTCGGCTCCCGCCGGGCGGCCGGGTCCAGGGACGGTACCGGCGTCCGGCGACGCGCCGGACCCGACGGCCGGGCGGGCCCGACGGACCCGTCGGCCCTGGCGGACCCGTCGGCCTGGCGGACCGGTCGAACCCACCCAGCTCATCGGACCCGCCGAACCCACCCGGCCCATCGGACCCACCCAGCCCATCGGATCCGCCGACGCCGGATCCGCCGACGCCGGACCCGTCGGCGCCGGTCCCGACAGGTGCCTCGCGGGATCAGTTATCCGGTGTCGCGCCGGCGCCGTGGTGCGCGGCGTTCAGGCGGTTCAGTTCCTCGGCCGTGAGGCGCAGGGCGCCCGCCGCGACGTTCTCCGTGAGGTGGCCGGGGTCTCCGGTGCCCGGAATGGCCAGCACCTGCGGCCCCTGGGCGAGGGTCCAGGCGAGGCGGACAGCGGCGGGGGACGTGCCGTGGGCGCGGGCGACGGCGAGCAGCGCCTCGTCGTGGGCGGTGGTGGCGCCCTGCGCTCCGCCGTCGCCCGCGATGGCGAAGAACGGCACGAAGGCGACGCCCTGTTCGCCGCAGACGCGGAGGAGTTCCTCGGTCCCGGGGGCGTGGTGGCCGAGGCCGTAGCGGTTCTGCACGCTGACGACGGGGGCGATGGCCTGCGCCTCGGCGAGATGGCGGGGTTCGACGTCGGAGATGCCGAGGTGGCGGATCAGTCCGGCGGCGCGCAGTTCGGCGAGGGCGCCGAAGTGCTCGGCGATCGACTCCTGGCGCATCCGGCGCAGGTACACCAGGTCGAGGTGGTCGCGGCCGAGCTGGCGCAGGTTCTCCTCCACGTGACCGCGCAGGTCCTCGGGGCGGGCCGAGGTGCCCCACTGTCCCGACCAGTCGCGGAAGGGGCCGACCTTGGTGGCGATCAGCAGGTCGTCCGGGTACGGGGCGAGCGCGCTGTTGATGAGCTCGTTGGCGGAGCGGAGGGCGGAGAAGTAGAAGGCGGCGGTGTCGATGTGGTTCACGCCGAGTTCGATCGCCTTGCGCAGGACGGCGATCGAGCGGCCGCGGTCGCTCGGGGTGCCGAGGTGGAAGGCCGCGCTGCCGGTCAGCCGCATCGCGCCGAAGCCGATGCGGCCGACCGTCAGGCCGCCGATGTCCCAGGTGCCCGCGGCATCCGCGGTGATCGTTGCGGAGGTCATCCGGGCAGTCTCGCACGCGGCGCGTGCCGCGCACCGGCACGAGCCGGTGGCACTGGCTCTCAACAGGCCACGGTCTCCTCGCACTTGCGCAGCGCTTCCTGGACGTCGCGGCTCCAGGGCCGGGCCGTGCGCGGGGTGGCCGAGGACACGGTGTGCACGGCCGGCTCCCGGCGTTCGGGCAGCGCGCCGGACCTGGCGCGCCGGCGCTCTTTGGCGGGCGGTGTGCCATGGGCGACGACCTCCTCAACGATCTCGGCCAGATCGCCGTCGGGGAGGGGGAGTTCGAGGTCGTCGTCTACGAAGCCGACCACGGCCGGCACGTACTCGACCAGCGCCCGCAACGCCCTGGGCAGTCCTCGCCCGCCGCGGCGCAGACCGCTGAGCACGTGCAGGGCCGTGGCGATCTCCAGTTCGGTTGCCTCCCGGCTCAGCGTGGCGGGGGTGATCTCCGTGTGGCGCAGCCACCAGTCGGCCTCGTCGTCCTCCCCCATCGAGCGGTGGTGGAGGTAGAGGCAGTACCCGGAGACGGTGTCCGAGGCGCCGGCGCCGTACTGCCACCAGAAGCGGGCGCTGTCCTCGCAGTCGGCGAGGTAGAGGAGGCTGCCGAGGATCCGTGCGCCGGAGGGCTCGGGCAGGGAGCTGCCCAGGAAGTTGCCGATGCCCTTCAGGGCGCCGGGGCGGGTCAGCAGTGCCTCGCAGAGCGCCCGGAGGTCCCGCGCCGCGGGGTGCACCCGCGGGGGCCTGCGGGCCGCCGCGGCGCGCTGCGGGCACACCCGCGCCGTGGGTCCGACGGGGCCGCCCGCCGCGACCCGGGCGGCGATACGGGCCTCCGCGGCCTCGATGTCCGAGCGGCTGTAGGGGGCCGTGGGTATCAGCCGCGCCCCGGCCAGCAGGGTGTCGATGTCGCTCACGGTGTCGAAGGTCATGACCGCTCCGCCTCCTCCTCGGCGCACGATGTGTAGATCTCCCGCAGCCGGCGTTTGGCATAGCGCTCGGTGGAACGCACCCCGGCCTCGGTGATCCCCAGCTGGAACGCCACGTCGGCGGTGCTGCAGCCCTCGCAGTAGCGCAGCCGGATGACGTCCCGCTGGCGCTCGGGGAGGGCGGAGATCGCCCGGAACAGCCGCAGGTTCTGCTCGATCACCTCGAAGGCGTCCTCGGCGCCCTGGAGGGTGACCGTCTCGAAGACGGCCGTGTCCATCAGCGTGGCGCGCCGGCCGCGGGCGCGGGCGTGATCGATGACGCGGTTCTTCATCACCCGCCAGGCGTAGGCGGCGGGGTTCTCGGCGCTCAGTATCTGCGGCCACTGCCGGGCGAGTTGGACGAACGCCTCGTCCACGGCCTCCTCGGCGTCCGCGCGGCAGCGCAGACAGCGCTCGGCCTCGCGGACGTAGCGCGGGCGGTGCATCTGGTGGAAGGCGCTGAAGTCCAGGGGCAGCTTCTCGGGCGCCCGTGGGTTGCCCGCGGGTCGCAACTCCTCCTGGGTCACCGGTCGCCTCCCGGGAGGCGATGGTCCATTTCCCGGACGCCCACCCGCACGAGTGCGGCGACGAACCGACGCGCGAGGGTGAGGACTCCGGGTCCGAAGACCCGGAGGGCGAGTACGGACAACGCCACGTCGCGGGCGAGCTGTTCGAACTGGTCGTTCACGGACCCTTCGGTCCTTCCGCTGGCTGTGCGGGGCTCAGGGACCCCGGAAGGCATCGGTCACACCTTCTGCCTCCACGGCGTCCGGCGGTGCCGTTTCGTGCACTCCGGATTCGAAAGTCCGATGGAATTGGCCGTTTCGGACTACGGACCGTACCGTTCCGGGCCAATACCACTCCCCCGGCTGCCGCTTGGCGGGCTACTTCCGCTCACTCCCGTCCGTTTCAGCCCGCCCGCTGCCCGAGCCCGCGTCCGCACCCGCCGTCCGCACCGGCTGCCCGTGCCTCGCGCGACTCAGCGCAGCGGCTTCGCCAGCACCGCCTTGCGGTGGCTGAACGTCTCGATGGAGTAGCGGCCGTGGTAGTTGCCCATGCCGCTCTCGCCCACTCCGCCGAACGGCAGGTCGGAGACGGTGAGATGAGCGAGCGGCAGGCCGTATCCGAGGCCGCCGGAGGAGGTCTCGGCGGCGATGCGGCTCCGGGTCTCGCCGGACTCGGTGAAGACGTACAGGGCGAGGGGCTTGTCGCGGTCGTTGATGAAGGCGATCGCCTCGTCCAGGCCTTCGACGGTGACGATCGGCAGGATCGGGCCGAAGATCTCCTCCCGCATCACGGGCGACCCGGGGTCGACGTCGGCGAGGACGGTGGGCGCCAGGTACTTGTCCGTACGGTCCTTGCCGCCGCCGACGACGACCCGGCCGGAGTCGAGCAGGGCGGCGAGCCGGTCGAAGTGGCGTTCGTTGACGATGCGGCCGTAGGCGTCCGAGGCCTGCGGGTCGGTCCCGTAGAGCGTCTCGACCGCGCGGGTCAGCAGGGGTTCGAGGGCGGCGGCCGTCTCCGGGTCGGTGAGGACGTAGTCGGGGGCGACGCAGGTCTGGCCGGCGTTCAGGAACTTGCCGCGGGCCAACCGGTCGGCTACGACGGAGAGATCGGCGTCGCGGTCGACGAACACCGGTGACTTGCCGCCGAGTTCGAGGGTGACGGGGGTGAGGTGCTCGGCGGCGGCGCGCAGGACGACGCGGCCGACGGTGCCGTTGCCGGTGTAGAAGATGTGGTCGAAGCGCTCGGCCAGCAGGGCGGTGGTCTCCGGGATCCCGCCCTCGACGACAGCGACCGCGTCGGTGTCGAGATACGCCGGCAGCAGGCGGGCCAGCGCGGCGGAGGTGGCGGGCGCGAGCTCGCTGGGCTTGACGACCACCGCGTTCCCGGCGGCGAGAGCACCGACCAGCGGGGCGAGCAGGAGCTGCGCGGGGTAGTTCCAGGGCGCGATGACGAGGACGACCCCGAGTGGGTCGAATTGCGTCCACGCCGTGGCGTCGGCGCCGAGGTGGGCCGGGACCGGGGCGGACTCGGGACGCAGCCACGCGTCCAGGTGGTCGAGGGTGTGGTCGATCTCCCGGACCGTGAAGTCGATCTCGGTGCGGTACGCCTCGGCGGAGCTCTTCCCGAGGTCGGCGTGGAGGGCGTCGGCCAGGTCGGCGCCCCGCTCGGTGAGCAGCCCGCGCAGGCGGCGCAGCTGATCCGTGCGCCAGGCGACGGGCTTGGTGCGGCCGGTGCGGAAGGTGGCGCGCAGCCGGGCCACGACGTCGGCGGGCTGCTCGGGAGTGGCGGGGGTGGTCACGGTGCCTCGCTGGGGTGCGCGGGCCTCACGGCCCTGGGGTCTCGGTGCGAACGGGTCGGCTCGCTCCCGGTACGAGCGGCAGCTCGATGTATATGCCAACCTTTCATGCACCAAAATACATTCCCGGCGGCGCCTGCTACTCCCCGGCCTCTTCGGTGAGCGCGTGTCCGCGCCGGTCGAGGAAGGCCCGTTCCGCCGGGTTCTCGCTCAGCGCGAGGGCCGCCTCGTAGGCCCGCGCGGCCTCGGCGACCCGGTCCAGGCGGCGCAGCAGGTCGGCGCGGACCGCGTGCCAGACGTGGTATCCGTCGAGGTCCAGCGCGTCGACGAGGTCGAGGGCCCGGCCCGGGCCTTCCGTCTGCGCCACCGCGACCGCCCGGTTCAGCGCCACGACCGGGCTCGGCGCGATCTCCATGAGCTGGTCGTACAGGCGCAGGATCTGCCGCCAGTCGGTGTCGGCGGCGGTCGGCGCGTCGCTGTGGACGGCCTGGATCGCGGCCTGGATCTGGTACGGCCCCGGCCTGTTGCGGCGCAGACAGCGACGGACGAGCGACTGTCCCTCGCTGACCAGGTCCCGGTCCCATCGGCCGCGGTCCTGCTCGGGCAGCGGCACGAGCGTGCCGTCGGCGTCCTCCCGCGCGGTCCGGCGCGAGTGGACGAGCAGCATCAGCGCCAGCAGTCCGGTGACCTCGGGCTCGTCCGGCATCAGCTCGGTGAGGAGCCGGCCGAGGCGCAGGGCCTCCGCGCACAGACCCGGGTCGCCCCCGTACCCCTCGTTGAAGATCAGGTAGACGACGGCGAGCACGCCGTTCAGCCGGTCGGGCAGGTCGGCGTCGCGCGGCACGCGGTACGGGATACGCGCGTCGCGGATCTTCGCCTTGGCCCTTACCAGCCGCTGGGCCATGGTCGGCTCGGGAACGAGGAAGGCGCGGGCGAGCCGGGCGGTGGTGAGTCCGCCGAGCAGGCGCAGCGTCAGGGCGACCCGCGCCTGCGGGGCCAGCGCGGGATGGCAGCAGGTGAAGATCAGACGGAGCCGGTCGTCGCGCACGGGGCCCTCCTCCGCGGGCGGGTCGGTGGCGTACAGCAGGGAGGCCTCGGCGTGCCGGGCGTCCCGGGTGGACTCCCGGCGCAGCCGGTCGACGGCCCGGTTACGGGCGGTGGTGATGATCCAGCCTGCCGGGCTCGGCGGCACACCGGTCCGCGGCCAGCGCCCGGCGGCCGTGGTGAAGGCGTCCTGCACCGCCTCCTCGGCCAGGTCGATGTCACCGAGGTAGCGGACCAGGACGGCGACGGCCCGGCCGTACTCCGCGCGGAACACGGCCTCGACGTCGACGGGCATCAGGCCTCGCCCATGAAGGGGCGCACCTCGATGGGAAGCGTGGTGGCCCAGGTCGCGCGGCGGCCCCAGTGCAGGGCGGCGTCCAGGTCCGGCGCCTTGATCAGGCAGATCCCGCCGAGGTACTCCTTGCCCTCGGCGTACGGCCCGTCGGTGACGAGGACGTCGCCGCCGCCCGGCCGCAGCACGGTGGCCGTCTCCGGCCCGTGCAGCCCTCCGGCGAACACCCAGGCGCCGGCCTCGCGCAGCTCCCGGTGGAACGTCTCGAGGTTGCGGCTGATCTCCGTCATCCCCTCGGCCGACGGGGGTTCGCCCTCGGTGGGCGTGATCACACTGAGCAGGTAGTACTTCATGCCGTCCTCCATGTCGCGTGCCGTTCCGTCACCTCCTACACGAACGGCGGCCCCCCGGATCGACACCCCGCGCCACGGAACCGGAAGAATCCCGCCCATGACCGCACCGCACCCCCTCGTCACGCGCGCCCGCGGCCTCGCGGACGGCCTCCTCGCCCCGCACGCCGAACAGGTCGACCAGGAAGAGGTCCCCACGAGCCACCTCGCGCAGATCAGGCGCTCGGGCCTGCTCGGGCTGAACGCGCCGAAGGAGTACGGCGGGGCCGCGGCACCCGGTGCGGTGCTGCGCGAGACGGCGGAGATCCTGGCCGGGGCGTGCTGCTCGACCTGGTTCGTGCAGGCGCAGCACCACACCCCGGTGCTGACCCTGGCCGGGAACGAGGGCCCGGCGCGTGAACGCCTGCTGGGCCCGCTGGCGAGCGGTGAGCTGCTGTCGGGGGTGGCGTACGCGCACCTGCGGGCGTATCCGCGCGTCCCCGTCCGGGTCACCGCGGAGCGGGCCGGCTGGCGCTTCGACGGGACGGTCCCCTGGTACACGGGGTGGGGCCTGAACGATGTGCTGCTGCTCGCCGGAGTCACCGAGACCGGCGAGGTCCTGTTCGCCTTCACCGAGGCGCGCGAGCAGCCGGGGCTGCGGGCCTCGGCCCCGCTGCGCCTCGCCGCCCTCACCGCGGCCCGCACGGTCTCCCTGGAACTGGACGGCCTGTGGGTCCCCGCGGAGGCGGTCGCGCTGCGCACCCCGCACGAACGCTGGTCGGCGGCGGACCGCCTCAGGACGGTGAACGCCAACCCGGCGGTCTTCGGTGTCACCGAAGCGGCCCTGACCCTGCTGGACGAGGACACGGCGGCCCCGCTGCGCGCCCGTCTCACGGAGGTCCGCACCCGGGCCTACGCCCTCGCCGACGGTGCGGCGCCCCACGAGCACCTGGCGGAGCGCCTGGCCCTGCGGACCCGGGCGTCCGAGGTGATGCGGACGGCGACGACGGCGGCGGTGGTGACCGGCGGCGGCCGCTCCATGCTGCTGACGAACAGGGCCCAACGCCTGGCGCGGGAGGCCCTGTTCCTCATGGTCCAGGCCCAGACCCGGGAGTCACGCGCGGACCACTTGAGGTCACTGACCGACTAGCTGGCCAGGGGCGCGGGGAACCGTGCGGGCGATCACCCACGATCCGCATGCGCCGGCGCCCCCGGTCACCCCGCTCAACCGGCGAACGGCACCTGCACCGACGCCACCTGCTTGCCTGCGGGGTGTTCCCACAGCCCCTCGCCGGCCAGCCGGGGCAGCACGCCCTCCCCGAACCAGTAGGCCTCCTCCAGATGCGGATAACCGGACAGCACGAACTCCTCGATCCCCAGCGCCGCGTACTCCTTGATCAGCTCGGCGACCTCCGTGTGGCTGCCCACCAGCGCGGTCCCCGCGCCGCCACGGACCAGGCCGATCCCGGCCCAGAGGTGGGGATGGATCTCCAGCCCGTTGCGGCTGCCGCCGCCGTGCAGCGCGAGCATCCGCTGCTGTCCCTCGGACTCACTGCGCGCCAGCCCTGCCTGGACGGACCGTACGGTCTCCGTGTCGAACCCGGCGAGCAGCCGGTCCGCCTCCGCCCAGGCCTCCTCGGAGGTGTCGCGGGTGATGACATGGAGCCGGATGCCGAACCGGAGCGTCCGCCCCTCCTTCGCCGCGAGCCCCCGGATCCAGGCGATCTTCTGCGCGACCTGGGCCGGCGGCTCGCCCCAGGTGAGGTAGACGTCGACGTACTTCGCGGCGATCTCACCGGCGATCGGCGAGGACCCGCCGAAGTACACCTCCGGCACCGGGTCCGGCACCCGGGCCAGCTTCGCGTCCTCGACCCGGAGGTGCTCGCCCTCCAGGTCGACGGTCTTGCCCTCCCACAACTCCCTGACGATCTGGAGGAACTCACCGGTCCGGCGGTAGCGGTCGTCCTTGTCCAGGAAGTCGCCGTAGGCCCGCTGTTCGTGGCTCTCGCCGCCGGTGACGACGTTGAGCAGGAGCCGTCCGCCGGTCTGCCGCTGGAAGGTGGACGCCATCTGCGCGGCGAGCGTCGGCGAGACGAAGCCCGGCCGGAACGCGACCAGGAACTTGAGCCGCTCGGTGTGCTGGCTGACCATCGCCGTGGTCAGCCAGGCGTCCTCGCACCAGGCCCCGGTGGGGGTGAGCACGCCCAGGAAGCCGAGGTCCTCCGCGGCGCGGGCGATCTGGCTCAGGTAGGCGACCGTCGGCGGCCGGTCCCTCCCGGAGGCGGTGGCGGGGGTGCCGTGGCCGCCGCCGACGACATGGCGGCTGTCGCCGTTGGTGGGAAGGAACCAGTGGAAGGTGAGGGACACGTGGGGTCTCCGATCAGGAATGTCCGTCTGCCGGGTTGTCGGTCTGCCGGAAGTTGTCGGTCTGCCGGGTTGCCGGCCTGGCGGGTTGCCGGGTCCGGGCCGTCCGTTGCGGACTAGAGGAGGCCGTGGCTCGGCGGCCGGGTGCCGTTCAGAGCGAACCGCCCGAGGTGCTGGATCTTCCAGCGGGTCGGATCGTGCAGGGTGTGGGTGCGGGCGTCGCGCCAATGGCGGTGCAGATTGAGCGAGTGGAGGGCGGACCGGGTCCCGGACACCTCGAACAGGGCGCTGGAGACCTCCACCGCCGCCCGCGCCGCCTGCACCTTCGCGGCGGCGACCGCGAGGGACGCCTCGGCGGCCGTGTCGTCGGTGAGGTCGGCGCGTGCCGCGTCGACCGACCGGGCGGCCTCGCGCAGCAGTGCCTGGGACGCCCGCACCTCCAGGTCGAGTTCACCGAACCGCTGGATCAGCAGTGGGTCCTCGGCGGCCGCCTCGACGCCGCTCTCGAACCACGGCCGGCTCTTCGTCCGCACGAACTCCGCCGCCTCGGCGAGCGCGCCCGCGGCGATCCCCGCGTCGATCGCGGAGTGCAGCAACTGGGCTACCGCGCCGTGCAGTTGCGGCCCCTCGAAGGTGAGGTGGTGCGGCAGGAGCCGGTCACCCGGTACCGGCACGCCGTCCAGGCGGACGGTTCCGCCGGCCGTCGTCCGCTGGCCCAGCCCGTCCCAGTCGTCGATCACGGTGAGGCCGGGCGCGTCGGACGGCACGTACGCGACGTACAGCCTGTCGTCCTCGGCACGGGCCAGCACCGGGATCCAGTCGGCGAAGAGGGCGCCGGTGCAGTAGTGCTTGACGCCGGTCAGGACGTACGAGCCGTCCGGCCGGGACTCCAGACGGGTGCGGATGTCCTGGACGTGCTTGCCGCCGGCCTCCGACTGGGCGTTGCCGAAGCGCCGGCCGGCGAGCAGCTCGGCGAAGAAGAACTTCCGCTGCTCCAGGGTGCCCTGACGGCGAATCACATTGACGTAGGCGAAATGGCTCTGCGGGATCTGGGCGAGGCTGCCGTCGGCGGTACCGAGCAGGCGGAAGATCTCCGCGAGGGTCAGAGCGCTCACATCCGCCCCGCCGTGGTCGGCGGGGACGGTGACGGCGAGCAGACCGGAGGCCGACAGCCTGTCCAACTCGGCTCGGGGCAGGCGCCGTTCGATGTCGCGGGCGGAGGCTCCGGCGCGGAACTCCTCGGCCAGCGAGGCGGCCACGGCGAGGGCCTCGGCGTCGTCGGCGATGACATGGGCGGACATCGTGCGCTCAGCTCGCCGCGGCCAGGTACGGCGTCCGCCCGAGCGCGGCCGAGAACTGGTCGACGACGTGGGTGAGCGCCTCGGCGGCGGTCGGGGCGACCGTGACGGAGCCGTCCTCGTGGGCGGTGATGTCCTTGTCCAGGGTGAACCAGCCCTGCACGATGTGGGCCGCACCCATGGAGTTGAGCACGGGGCGCAGGGCGTAGTCGATGGCGAGGACGTGGGCGGTGGATCCGCCGGTGGCCAGCGGCAGGACCGTCTTGCCC
The DNA here is from genome assembly GCF_032248645.1 of Streptomyces zaehneri. Lineage (NCBI taxonomy): Bacteria > Bacillati > Actinomycetota > Actinomycetes > Kitasatosporales > Streptomycetaceae > Streptomyces > Streptomyces zaehneri. The sequence continues at coordinate 66,077 of NZ_JASTTJ010000033.1, read as the reverse complement.
GTGAGCGCGTACTGCGGGAGCAGGTCGAGGAGCGCCTTGAGGACACCGGAGTAGGACGCCTTGTAGACCGGGGTGCCCACGATGACACCGTCGGCGCGCGCGAAGAGCTCGGTGGCCTCGACGATCGCCGGGTGGCGGAAGTCCGCGCCGAGCAGGGCCTCGGCCGGGATCGTACGGACGTCGAGCGGGATCACCTCGTGCCCCTGGACGGCGAGCCGCTGGTCGAGGTGGCGCAGCAGGCGGCCGGTGCGGGAGGAGGCGGAAGGGCTGCCGGAGACGGACAGGACGGTGGCCATGGGTCCTCTTTCGAAGGTGCCCGGGGCACCCCATCAGGGCGGGGCGCTCCGGTGGGAGCGGTCAGGAGTACCGGGCGGGTGCGGGCAGTTCGCCCTCGAGGACCCGGCGCTCGTGGGCGCCGGGGTCGTGGAGCGTGCGGGGACGGTCGGACCTGCGCGGGGACGGACTCCTCCCGCGGTCCGGGAGGTGCGGCTCCAGCTCGCGCACCGGAGGCAGGACGCGCTTGCCGAAGTACTCGACCTCCTCCTGGTGGTGCAACTCCTGGTGCGGAATGCTTTCGGGCACGCCGAATTCACGGGGCGCGGCGGCGCCCACGGGGTGCGGACGCCAAGGGGTGGGCGGGCGCGGTGAATTCAGGCGGGGAAAAGGAAAAGCGCGGCGGATCGCGAGGGAGGATCAGGCCGCGGCGCAACAGGAGGCGCTGGAGACGCGCGCGAGGTCGACATGGCGTCGCCGCGTGAGGTCCAGTCGCATCTTCATGCCCTTGATCGTGGCAGCCGCCTCCGACGGCAGTCAAGGCAAACCCGACCGGTCTCGTATCGCGGACCATTGAATTTCACGAAGGTGTGACAGGGAAACCCTTGAACGGGCGCCGGACGGACCCGCATTCTTCCGTCGTGCGTACGGAACAGCTGGAATACATCGCGGCCGTCACCCGGCTCGGCTCGCTGCGTCGGGCCGCCGAGGAACTACGGCTTTCCCAGCCCGCGTTGAGCGAGACCGTGCGGAACCTGGAACGTGAACTCGGGGTGGATCTCCTGGAGCGCAAACGGTCCGGTGCGACCATGAGCGCGTCGGGCCGGGAACTCCTGCCGCACATCATCGGGGTGCTGGACGCGGTGGACCGGCTGCGCTCGGCCGCGGGCGAGCGGCACCGGATCAGCCGGATGGTGCGGGTCGGCACGGTGAACGCGGCGACCGTGCCGCTGCTCATCCCGGTGGTCCGGGAGTTCCGCGCCGCGCATCCCGTCACCCAGGTGGAGGTGGTGGGCGCCCAGCAGACCGACATCCACCGGACCCTGCTGGAGGGCGGGTTCGACCTGGGCCTGGTCAACCATCTGGAGGGCGACGACGTGCCCGCCGAGTTCGAGTCCACCGAGCTGCTGCGCGGCCGCCCGGTGGTGTGCATGCGCCCCGACAGCCCGCTGGCCTCCGCGCCGTCGGTGTCGGTGGACGACCTGCTCGGCGTTCCGCTGATCGGGATGCGGTCGGGCTATGTCATGCATCGCTACGTCCACCGGCTTCTCGACGGACGCGGTCTGTCCTTCGCGTACTCCACCGACGGGGCGGAGATGGGCAAGCTGATGGTGGCCGAGGGGCTGGGCGCGACCGTCCTGCCCGACTTCAGTGTGATCGGGGACCCGCTGGAGCGGTGCGGGGCGCTCACCCACCGGCCGATCAGCGGGGACGCGACACGGGTGCTGCTGATGCTGCAACGGCGGCGGGCGGAGTCCGTACCCCAGGCGTCACGTGACCTGCACGAGGTCTTCGTGCGCACGGCACGGACGCTGAGCGCGGCGCCCGAGGCGACGTAGGGACGGCCACCGGGGTGGCCGTCCCGTCGCGCCCGGGCCGCGCGCCCGCCGGGGGGCTCAGTCCTCGTCGCCGAGTGGGACCACGACGAGGAAGGCGTCCGACTTCAGGTCCATGACCACGGTCGCGGGCTCCCCCTCGGCCCGCCGCCGCGCCGCGTACTCCTCCGCCGGCCACGACCCTCGCGGGGAACCTGCGGGGAAACGCTCCAACACCTTCGCGCCCATATCGGCAGACACCTCCCGTGCGAAACGGACAATCTCTCCGGGGGTTCTGTTGCCCCGGATCCGGGCGGTCATGTTCCGCTCCTCACGAACGGCTCGTCACCCGCCTGGTCACCTGCCTTGTCGCCTTCCTTGTCGCCGCCGCGACCGAGCCGTCCCGGCCACCAGGCGGGGGCGCCGATGTCCCGCACCAGCGCGGGCACCAGCAGCGAGCGCACCACGAGCGTGTCGAGCAGCACGCCGAAGGCGACGATGAAGGCGATCTGGGCGAGGAAGGCCAGCGGGATCACCCCGAGCGCGGCGAACGTGGCGGCCAGCACCACGCCGGCCGAGGTGATGACGCCGCCCGTGGTGACCAGACCCCGCAGGACGCCCTCGCGGACGCCGTGCCGCAGGGACTCCTCGCGCACCCGGGACATGAGGAAGATGTTGTAGTCGACGCCCAGCGCCACCAGGAAGACGAAGCCGTACAGCGGCACGGACGGGTCGGTGCCGCTGAAGCCGAACACGTGCCGGAACACGAGAGAGGAGACGCCCAGAGTGGCGAGGAAGTTCAGCGCCACCGTCGCCACCAGCAGCGCGGGCATCAGCAGCGAGCGCAGCAGGGCCGTCAGGATGAGGAAGATGATGGCGAGGACGACGGGGACGATGAGGGTGCGGTCGCGTTCGGCGGTGCGCAGGGTGTCGTACCGCTGGGCCGTGTAGCCGCCGACGAGGGCGTCCGCGCCGGGGACGGCGTGCAGGGACGTCCGCAGGCGCGCCACGGTCCGCAGGGCCGCGTCGCCGTCCGCGGCGGAGTCGAGGGTGACATCGACCCGGACCCGCCCGTCCACCACCAGGGGTTCGCCGCCGGGCCGGCCCGAAGCGGTTGCGCCGGCCGCCGAGGCGACGCCCTCGGTGTCCCGGGCCGCGCCGAGGACCTGCGCCAGCCGGCCGGCGTTCGCGACGACCACGGTGGGGTTGCCGGAGCCGCCGGGGAAGTGCCGGCCCAGGGTCTCCTGCGCCGCGACGGAGGGTGCGTCGTTCACGAAGGTCTCGTCGAGGGGTACGCCCTTCGAGGCGAGTGTCGGCGCGAAGGCGGCCCCGGCCAGCAGGACCGCGAGCGTCACCGCCCAGACCCGACGGGGCGCCCGGTCGACGAGGTCGGCGACGCGCCGCCAGACGCCGTGGCCCGCGCCGTCCGTCGTCGTACGGGCGGGCCAGTACGCGGCCTTGCCGAGCAGGACCAGGACGGCGGGCAGGAAGGTCAGCGTGCTGAGCACGGCGCAGCCGATGCCGATGGCGCCGACCGGGCCGAGGGCGCGGTTGTTGGTGAGGTCGCTGAGCAGCAGGGCGAGCAGCCCCAGGGCCACGGTCGCGGCACTGGCCACCACGGCGCCCCAGGACTTGCGCAGCGCGGCCGTGATGGCGGCGAACCGGTCGGTGCGAGCGGCGAGTTCCTCCCGGTAGCGGGCGGTGAGCAGCAGGGCGTAGTCGGTGGCGGCGCCGATCACGAGGATCGAGAGGATGCCCTGGACCTGCCCGTCGACGCGCACCACGTCGTGGTCGGCGAGCACGTAGACGACCGCGCAGGCGAGGCCGAGCGCGAAGACCGCGCCGAGGATGATCACCAGCGGGAGCAGCACGCTGCGGTACACGAGCAGCAGGATGACGAGGACGGTGGCCAGCGCGACGGCGAGCAGCAGTCCGTCGATGCCGGCGAAGGCGTCGGACAGGTCGGCCTGGGTCGCGGCCGGTCCGGCCAGCTCGACCGTGGTGCCGGGGACGCGTTCGGCGGCGGCGCGGATCCGGTCGAGGGTGGTGGCGAGGTCGTCCCCGAGGTCGGGGCGCAGGGGCACCACGCCCTCGATGGCCTCCCCGTCCTCGGAGAGCAGTGCGGGCGACACGTCGCCGGACACGCCGCGGTCGTCGGCGAGGGAGGCGAGCGCCTTCCCGGCGGCGTCCAGCCGGCCCTCGAGGCCCGTCCCGCCTGCACCGGCTCCCGTGCCCGCGGTCCAGACGACGATCGCCGGGAGGGTCTCGTTCTGCCGGAAGGCGCGTTGTGCGGAGATGACCTCCGTGGACTCGGCGCTGCGGGGCAGGAAGGCGGCCTGGTCGTTGGTGGCGACCTCGCCCAGGCGTCCGGCGTAGGGGCCGAGGACGCCGCCGACGCCGAGCCACACGGCGACGAGGAGGACCGGGACGAGCCAGCGGGCGCGTCGGGGGGTGGTGGACATCGTTCTCCAGCTCCGGAAGGGAAGGGCTCGGGAAGTGGCAGGGGTAGCTCGACGGGAAAGATATCTCAACAACAAACAATCTCAATGATTGAGTAGGTTTTCGTCGAGTGATCTTAGACGTCGCCTGTCCTTCCGCTCTCGGCCGGTCCCCGGATGCGGCGGACCGCGATTTTCTCAGCGCCCGGGAGGAGTGATCCCGGACAGTTCCTCGCCCATCGCCGTGAGGAAGCGCAGCACCACCGACAGCTCGTCCTCGGTGAACCGCGAGCGCGCGGCCCGGGTCGCCTCGGCCAGCGGCCGGAAATAGGTGCGGGCCACCGACTTGGCGTCGGCCGCGTAGTACAGGTGGACCACCCTGCGGTCGGCACTCTCCCGGACCCGGCGGATGTGCCCCGCGCGCTCCAGCCGGTCCACGCACGCGGTGACGGCGCCGGAGGTGAGCCCGAGATGCTCGCGCAGTCGCTTCGGGGTCATCGGCCCGTCGGCGTCCAGGATCGCGGCGAGCGCCTGGACGTCCGTCGCGTGCAGCCCCTGGTCGCCCGCGAACCCGTGTACCAGCCGGTTGATCTCGCCGTTCATCCGCCGCAGCCGAACCGCGAAGGCATGCAGGTCGGTCGGCGTCGCGGACGCCTCGGACGGCTGTCCCGGCACCCGCCCCTCACGGTCGTTCGCTGTGGCCACGGGGCCAGCGTAGTCGCCGTCCGCGATCACTCGTTCGTGCGCACAAGTCCCCGCCGCATCCACGGCGCTCCCGCACGTGGAAGCGATGTGCGAGAGGGCAACCGACGCGAAGGAGCGAGGACTCATGACCGCAGACGGCCGGGGCACCCTGTGCCTGGTGACCGGCGCCACGGGATACATCGGCGGCCGGCTCGTCCCGGAGCTGCTGGCGGCGGGCCACCGGGTGCGCTGCCTGGCCCGCTCCCCCGACCGGCTGCGCGACCACGAGTGGGCCGGCGACGTCGACCGGGTGCGCGGCGACGTCACGGACGCCGCGTCGGTCGCGGCGGCCCTGCGGGGCGTCGACGTCGCGTACTACCTGGTGCACGCGCTGGGCACCGGTGAGGACTTCGAGGAGACCGACCGGCGGGCGGCACGGATCTTCGGGGAGCAGGCGCGGGCGGCGGGCGTGCGCCGCATCGTCTACCTCGGCGGCCTCACCCCGGCCGGGGTGCCCGAGCGGGAGCTCTCGCCGCATCTGCGCTCACGGGCCGAGGTGGGGAGGATCCTGCTGCACTCGGGGGTGCCCACCACCGTGCTGCGGGCCGCGGTCGTGATCGGCTCGGGCTCGGTCTCCTTCGAGATGCTGCGCTATCTGACCGAGCGGCTGCCCGTGATGGTCACCCCGAGCTGGGTGCACACCCGGATCCAGCCCGTGGCCGTCCGCGACGTGCTGCGCGCCCTCGTCGGCTCCGCCGGGATGCCGGACGACGTCAGCCGGGCCTTCGACATCGGCGGGCCGGACGTCCTGACGTACCGCGAGATGATGATCCGCTACGCCGTCATCGCCGGACTGCCCCGCCGGCTCATCCTGTCCGTGCCGGTGCTCACCCCCCGGCTGTCCAGCCACTGGGTCGGGCTGGTGACCCCGGTGCCGGCCTCGATCGCGCGGCCGCTCACCGAGTCGCTGCGGCACGAGGTGGTCTGCCACGAGCACGACATCGCCCGGTACGTGCCGGACCCGCCCGGCCATCCGCTCGGCTTCGACGAGGCGGTGCGGCTCGCCCTGCGCAGTGTGCGGGAAGCTCGGGTCGCCACCCGGTGGTCCTCCGCGTCCTTCCCCGGCGCCCCCAGCGACCCGCTGCCCACCGACCCCGGCTGGGCGGGCGGCAGCCTCTACACCGACGTCCGCGAACTGGTCGTCGACGCCCCTCGGGAGTCCCTGTGGCGGGTGATCGAGGGCATCGGCGGCGACAACGGCTGGTACTCCTTCCCGCTCGCCTGGGCCGTCCGCGGCCGGCTCGACCGGCTGGTCGGCGGGGTGGGGCTGCGCCGCGGCCGCCGGGACGCCACCCGGTTGCGGGTGGGCGACTCGCTGGACTTCTGGCGGGTCGAGGAAATCGAACGCGGACACCTGCTCCGGCTGCGGGCCGAGATGCGGCTGCCGGGTCTGGCCTGGCTGGAGATGTACGCGGAGACGGGCGCCGACGGCCGTACCCGCTTCCGTCAGCGCGCCCTGTTCCATCCGCACGGGCTGCTCGGCCACGCCTACTGGTGGAGCATCTCGCCCTTCCACGCCCTCGTCTTCGGCGGCATGGCCCGCAACATCGCCCAGGCGGCGGTGGCCGACGCGACGGCGCGCGAGGGGGAGCCGGCCCGCTGACCGGCCGGGCGAGGAGGCCCGCCCACCCCTGCATCCGCCGGACGCCGCTTGCCGGAATCAGGTGACCGTCCGAACCCCTGCCCCGGAGCCCAGCCATGAACGTCTCGGTCGTCCTGTTCACCGCGGACCTGCGTCTGCACGACCACCCGCCGCTGCGCGCGGCCCTCGACGGGGCGCGACAGGTGGTCCCGCTGTTCGTGCGCGACCGGGCCGTGGACGACGCCGGGTTCGCCGCGCCGAACCGGCTGGCGTTCCTCGCCGACTCCCTGCGCGATCTCGACGCGGGGCTGCGCGAGCGGGGCGGCCGGCTCGTCGTGCGCTCGGGCGACCTGGTCGAGCAGGTGTGCCGGGTGGCCGCCGAGGCCGAAGCGGACGAGGTCCACCTGGCCGCCGACGGGAGCGCGCACGCGCGGCGCCGCGAGGAACGGCTGCGGCGCGCCCTGGAGTCGGAGGGCGTACGGCTGCATGTGCACGACGCGGTGACGACCGCCGTCGGTCCCGGTGCGGTGACCCCGGCCTCCTCGGACCACTTCGCCGTCTTCACGCCGTACTTCCGGCACTGGTCGCAGTGGCGGCTGCGCGAACCGCTCGGCGCGCCGCGGACCGTGCGGGTGCCGGACGGCGTCGGTTCCGAGGAACTGCCCACCCGCAAGGGGCTGGCCGGACTCTCGCCGGGGCTCGCCCCAGGGGGCGAGGAGGAGGGCCGCGAGCGGGTCACCGCCTGGCTGCGGTCGGGCATCGGCGCCTACGAGGACGGGCACGACGACCTGGCGGGCGACGCGACCTCCCGGCTCTCGCCGCATCTGCACTTCGGCACCCTGTCCGCGGTGGAGCTCGTGCACCGGGCGCGCCGCGCGGGCGGGCCGGGAGCCGAGGCGTTCGTGCGGCAGCTGGCCTGGCGCGACTTCCACCGCCAGGTGCTCGCGGCCCGGCCCGCCGCGGCGAGCGCCGACTACCGCACCAAACACGACCGCTGGCGTTCGGAGCGGACGGCGGGCGAGGACGTCGATGCCTGGCGGGCGGGCCGTACCGGCTATCCGGTGGTGGACGCGGCGATGCGGCAGCTGAGCCACGAGGGGTGGATGCACAACCGGGGCCGGCTGCTCACCGCGAGCTTCCTCACCAAGACGCTGTACGTCGACTGGCGGGTCGGCGCCCGGCACTTCCTGGACCTGCTGGTCGACGGGGACGTGGCCAACAACCAGCTCAACTGGCAGTGGATGGCGGGGACCGGCACCGACTCGCGGCCCAACCGGGTCCTCAACCCCGTCACCCAGGCGAAGCGGTACGACCCCGACGGGACGTACGTACGGCGCTGGCTGCCGGAGCTCGAGGGCCTGGCGGCGTCCGCCGTGCACGAGCCGTGGAAGCTGCCGGGCCTGGACCGGGCGGCGCTCGACTACCCCGATCCGATCGTCGAGCTCTCCGACGGACTCGCCCGCTTCAGGCGGGCCAGGGAGCGCTCCTGAGCGCCCGCCGCCCGTCCTCACCAGGCGGGTGCCGCGGCCAGCAGGAGATCGCGGACCCGGGTCACGTCGCGGTTCTCCACCGCGCCGGGGCGCTGGACGAGGAACGCCGTGTTGATCGGCGGGTCCGGAGGCTCGTGGAGCGGGACGAGGACGCCGGAGGCCAGCTCGCCGAGGCAGAGGTAGCGGGGCAGCACGGTGATCCCCGCCCCCGCGACGGCCGCGGCCAGCACACCGCGCAGGTCGGGCACGGTCACCGCGGCGGAGCCCGACAGGCGGCGGCCGAAGACGTGCCGCCAGTATCGGCGCGCGATGGGCAGGTCCTCGGCGTAGGTGACCAGCGGGACGCAGTGCAGTGCCGCCGGCCCGTCGGTGGCCAGCGGTCCGCGCAGCCGGTCGGCCCACGCCGGGGCGGCGACCAGCACGAACTCCTCGTCCGTCAACGGGACCGCGGTCAGGGTGCGGCCACGCGGCCGGGTGGTGGCGATGACCAGGTCGTGCCGTCCCGCCCGCAGTTCCTCGAGCAGCGGGTCGGTCAGGCCGGTGGCGACGCGCAGCCGGACTCCCCCGGCCACCAGCGGCGCCAGCGCCGGGATCACGCGGGTGCACAGCAGTTCGGCGGGCCCGGCGAGGTGCACCGGGCCGGCCCGGCCGGCCGCCGGGTCCGGACCGGCCACGGTGGCGAGCTCGTCGAGCGGCGCGGAGACCCGGGCCGCGAGCTCGTCGGCCACGGCCGTCGGCGAGACGCCCCGCGGGAGCCGCTCGAAGAGCTCGCGCCCGGCCTGCCGCTCCAGAGCGCGCATCTGCGTCGTCACCGTCGGCTGGGACAGGCCCAGCAACTGCGCCGCCCCGGTGAACGAACCCGAGCGGTACACCGCGAGGAAGGTGCGCAGCAGGTTCAGGTCAAGATGCTCGGCGGGGCGGCCGTCGGTATGTTCCACCTGGCCCAGTATTCCTCCCACACCCATAGGAAGCCCTATGCCGGGCATTGGAATCCTCATTGGATCCCTATGCCTGGACCGCCTAGGTTCGACAAGGCACCTCACCCGCCGGGGTCCGCGATCGCGCACCCCGGCACCGACACCCCCGGAGTTCTCCCATGGCCAAGATCCTTTTCGTGCTGACCGGCGCCGACCACTGGACGCTCGCCGACGGCACACCGCACCCCACCGGCTTCTGGGCGGAGGAGGTCGTCGCCCCGTACGAGGCTTTCCGGGCGGCCGGCCACGAGATCGTCGTCGCCACGCCGGGCGGTGTCGTCCCGACCGTGGACCAGGGCAGTCTGGCCGCGGAGGTCAACGGCGGCCAGGAGGCCGCCGACCGCGTCGCCGCCGCGCTCGACGCCATCCCGGAACTGCGACGGCCGCTCCGGCTGGAGGACGTGGACCTCGGCGACCACGCGGCCGTCTTCTACCCGGGCGGGCACGGCCCCATGGAAGACCTGGCGGTCGACGCCGTCTCCGGTCGGCTCCTGGTCGACGCCCTCAGCTCGGGCAGGCCGCTGGGTGTCGTCTGCCACGGCCCGGCCGCGCTGCTCGCCGCGGTGGCCGAGGACGGCTCCAACGCCTTCGCCGGCTACCGGGTCGCCGCGTTCACCAACGCGGAGGAGATGCAGGCCGGCCTGGGCGACAAGGCCAAGTGGCTGCTCCAGGACCGGCTGACCGAGGCGGGCGTCGAAGTCCAGGCGGCGGAGCCGTGGGCGCCGCACGTGGTGGTGGACCGCAACCTGATCACCGGCCAGAACCCGGCCTCCTCCGCCCCCCTCGCCACAGAACTCCTGAAGCACCTGGGCTGAGTCACCGAACCGCCCTGCCGAGCCCGCCCGCCCCGCCGGGCCCACGCGGACCGGCGCCGGCGGGCGCAGCGGGTGCGTCCCGGTGCGGCACCGGGCCCGCGGGTCCGCCCGGGGGCGGGCGGGACCAGGTCCGTCGGCAGGTCCGGCGCGGCCCGGTGGGGGCGCGACCTGGCGCCGGTCGGCGGATCGGGACCCATGCGGATGGGCGCGGGTCGGCAGGCTCGGTGCGGGCGCGCTTCGGCCCGGTGCCGCCCGGGACGCACGCGAAGGACGCGTCGTCCGCTGCGGCCGGCGACTCCGGGTCACCGCACGCCCGCCGCGCGGCGGGCGTTGCCCGTCACGGGGCGCGGGTGCCGGCCAGTATGGTCAGGGCGTCGCTCAGGCCGGTGGGGCGGGGCAGGCCCGGTGCGGAGCGGCCTGCCCAGCCGGGGCCGGCGAGCACCACGGTCGGGGCGCGGCGGGCTCCGGTGACGCCCCAGCGGCTCTCGGCGATGTGCCGGGCGAGAGGCAGACTCGCGGTGGAGCGGGCCTGGGCCCACAGGACCACGGCGACCGGGCCCAGCCGCTGCACCGCCGCGGTCAGCGCCTCGACCGGTACGGCCGCCCCGAACATCCGAGTGGGGACGCCGAGTTGACCGAGCCCCGCGTTCAACGCCTCCAGCGGCAGGCTGTGTTGCTCGCCCGGCACACAGGCCAGCACCACCGGCCCCGGTCCGCCCGCCGCGTCCCCCGGCACGACGGGGCGGGTGGCGCGACGCAGGGCGGTGGAGACGTGCCAGGACAGCAGGTGCTCCACCTCGACGTACCGGTCGCCGGACGAGGCCCACTTGCGTCCCACGGCGTGCAGCGTGGGGACCATCACCTCCTGCCAGGCGACGGTGAGCCCGTGCCGTTCGACGGCCGTGGCCAGTTGCTCCGCGACGGCCGGCGCGTCGAGCCGCACGGCGGCGCGGGCCAGCCCCCGGCACTCCTGGCGGACGTCGCCGCCGAACGGCAGGGCGCCCGCCGCGGCCGGCCCTTCCTCGACCGCGCGCGCCGGTTCGGCAGGAGGCGGCAGCACCCCCTCCTTCGCCGCTCGGGCCGCGTCCGCGGGGGGCACACCGGAGGCGGTGAGCCGGCACATCGTCTCCAGCACGGCCACGTCCGCCGCCCGCCAGCGCCGGTGCCGCCCGTCGGCGCGGACGGCGGGCCCGATGCCGTACCGGCGGTCCCAGGATCGCAGGGTGGTGGGCGCCACGCCCAGTCGGCGGGCCAGCGCCCCGGTCGTCAGGGCGGCCTCGTCGGGGCTCGGGAATGCGCTCATGGGGCGACGATACGACGCAGAAACGATGCATGTTGAGGCGCCTGGTGTGCGGCTCGCACGATGTGGTGACCGGGGCCCGCCCCGGAGCACGTCCCGGACCGGCCTGAGCCCAGGCCGCCCGACGCGAGGAGCCGTCGCCATGAGCCCGCAGCCGACCGCCGTAACCTGTCCCGCCCCGACGCAGGAGTCGCTCACCGACGAGGAACTCGCCCGGGGCCTGGCGTCGGGGGACGAGGCGTCCCTGGCCGCCGTGTACCACCGCTGGCGCGCCCTGGTGCACTCGCTCGCCTGGCGGTCCCTGGGCGACGCCAGAGAGGCCGAGGACGTCACGCAGCAGGTGTTCCTGGGGGTGTGGAGCGGTCGCGCGGGCTACCGGCCCGAGCGGGGCGCGCTCGGCGGCTGGATCGTGGGCATCACCCGGCGCAAGATCGCCGATGCGCTGGCCGCCCGGACCCGCCGCCAGGAACTCGTCGCCTCGGCCGGCTCGTGGCTGACCCTGCGCGACCCCGGCCGCGGCCGTCCCGAGGAGGTCCTGGACCGCGTCCTGGTGCGCGGCGAGCTGGCCCGGCTCCCGGCACCCCAGCGGCAGGTGCTGCGGCTGACCTTCTACGAGGACCTGACGCAGACGCAGATCGCCGAGCGCACCGGCTGGCCGCTGGGCACGGTGAAGAGCCACGCCCGGCGCGGCATGCTGCGGCTGCGCGGCCGTCTGGAGTCCGGGCCCCAGGGCTGAGCCCCCGTACGGCCGAGGCCACCCTTGCGCACGCGCGTTCCCCGGTCGAACCGAAAATCGACGCACAAACGCTGCGTCGAAGTTCACCGAAGAACAGCGGGCGCGGACCAATCCCCCGCCCCTCGTGCACCGGATTACGTCCGGACCTGCCGCACTCCCGAAGGATCCCCAGTGAAAGAAGCCGTCCACATCGGCCGGAACCCGGCCTCCCAACCGGATGCCCAGGAACTGCTGGGCGCGGTGGCCCTGGGCGACCAGGAGGCCTTCGCCGGTCTCTACGACGTCGTCGCGGGGCCGGTGCTGGGTGTGGTGCGCGCGGTGCTGCGCGACCGGGCGCAGTCCGAGGAGGTGGCCCAGGAGGTGCTCGTGGAGGTGTGGCGCTCGGCTCCCCGGTACCGCCCCGAGCGCGGCTCGGCCGTCAACTGGGTGCTGACCATGGCGCACCAGCGGGCCGTCGACCGGGTCCGGTCGGTGCAGGCCGCGGCGGCGCGCGAGCACCGGGCCGCCCTGCTCGACCACGCGCCCGAGTACGACGAGGTCATCGAGCAGGTGGAGGCCCGGCTCGAGCGGGAGCAGGTCCGGCGCTGTCTGCGCACGCTGACCGAGCTCCAGCGGCAGGCGGTGGAGCTCGCCTACTACCGGGGGCTGACCTACCGGCAGGTCTCCGAGGCGCTGGCGGTGCCGCTCGGCACCGTGAAGACCCGCCTGCGCGACGGGCTGATCCGGTTGCGCGACTGCCTGGGGGTGAGCGTGTGATCACGTCGGATCTGCACACGTTGTCGGGCGCGTACGCCCTGCATGCCCTGGAGGACGACGAGCGCGCCGCCTTCGAACGCCATCTCGCCGGCTGCGAGGCCTGTGCCCGTGAGGTCGCGGAGTTCACCGCGACGGCCGCCCGGCTGGGGCTGGCGGTGTCGGTGCGGCCCGCGCCCGGCGACCGGGACCAGGTGCTGCGGCGGATCGCCGAGGTCCGGCAGGCCGCCCCGGCCCGGACTCCCTGGGACCGCTCCGGACGCAGGGCCCGAAGGACGTGGTGGGCGTCCCGCTGGATGCTGGCCGCCTGTCTGGCGGCGACGGCCGCGCTCGGCGGCACGACGGTGTGGCAGTACCAGCGCGCCGAGGACGCCCGGGCCGAGGCCGGCCGCTCCCAGCGCGCGTCCGCGGAACTGTCCGCGGTGCTCGCCGCGCCCGACGCCCGCTCGCGCACGGTCCGGCTGGCGGACGGGGCCGAGGGGACGGTGGTGGTGTCCGCGAGTCGCGACCGTGCGGTGTTCCTCGCCGCCGGGATGGCCGAGCCGCCCGGCGGCAAGGTCTATCAGCTGTGGTTCGACGAGCACGGCGCCATGCGCGACGCGGGCCTGATGGACCCGCGTCGCACGAGCCAGGCGGTGCTGCTGCGGGGGACGGTGGACGACGCCTCCGCGATGGGCATCACGGTCGAGCCGGCGGGCGGCTCGAAGGAGCCCACCTCGCAGCCCGTCGCGCTGCTGCCGTTCCCCACCTGACCGGGGCGGCCGCCCGGGGCGACGCCTGGTCGACGCCTGATCGCCGCCCGGTCAGCGCACGGTCAGCGCCCGGGCGGCCACGGGAAGAAGCCGCTCGTCCGCGAGACGTACTCGGCGTAACCGGGCCGCTCGGCCATGTGCCGTTCCAGAAGCGGTTTTCCGCTGCCCCTGATCAGCAGGAAGCTCATGATCAGCGGCGACACGAGGCCGACCAGGGCCGAGGCGGCGGAGTCGCACGCGATGAGGAACAGACCCCACCAGACACAGAAGTCCCCGAAGTAGTTGGGGTGCCGGGTGTAGCGCCACAGGCCGCGGTCCATGACCCGGCCGCGGTTGGCCGGATCCGCCTTGAACCGGGCCAGCTGGGCGTCGCCCACCGCCTCGAAGAACATCCCCACCGCCCACAGCGCGCCGCCGGCCCAGGCGAACGCGGTCATCTGCGCCGGCACGTAACTCGCGGCCTGGACGGGCAGCGACACCAGCCACACCAGGGCGCCCTGAAGCAGGTACACCATGCGCAGCGCGTACAGGTTCCGGCTGCCGGGCGCCTTCGCGAGCATCGCATCGTAGCGGGGGTCCTCTCCGTGGCCGCGGCCGCGGCGCGCGATGTGCGCGGCCAGCCGCAGCCCCCAGACGGCCGTCAGGACGGTCACCAGGACACGGCGCCCGATGTCGCCGTGCCCGGCGGAGGCCACGCAGGTCACGAGGGCGACGGCGGTGAAGGCGACTCCCCAGGCGACGTCCACGAGACGGTGCACGCCCTTGCGTACGGCCAGGGCGAAGGTGGCGAGCAGGACGACGAGGACGGCCGCGGCGGCCCAGGCGAGGTTGAGCGCGAACGCGCCCCAGGGAAACCCGCTCATGCCCCCTCCAGCCTCGTGTACCAGCGCTCGGGACGGACGGGCGTCCCGCTGTCCCCCAGCGAGGTCGGCCGTACGCAGAGGATCTGGTCGACGCCCATGCGGCCCTCCTCGAAGGCGAGCGCCCCGCCGACCAGATACAGCCGCCAGACCCGGGCCGTCTGCGCACCGACGAGCCGCACCACGTCGGCCCAGCGGTCCTCCAGCGTGCGGTGCCAGGCGGCGACTGTGCGCACGTAGTGCTCGCGCAGCGACTCGGCGGACCGCACCTCGAGACCGGCGCCCTCCAGGAGCGTGACGGTCTCGCCGAGCGGCCGCATGTGCATGTCGGGGGCGATGTAGGCCTCGATGAACGGACCGCCGCCGGGCGCGTTGCGCCCTCGCGACATCTGCTGCACGAGCACCCGGCCGCGCGGGCGGACCAGCCGGCGCAGCGCGGCGGCGAAGGCGGGGTATTCGGCGTCCCCGACGTGTTCGCCCATCTCGATGGTGGCGACGGCGTCGTAGGCCCCGCCGTCGATGTCCCGGTAGTCCTGGCAGACCACCTCGACCCGGTGCTCCAGGCCCCGTTCGCGCACCTTGCGCCGTACGTACGCGGCCTGTTCGTGCGCCAGGGTGACGGCGGTGACCTGGGCCTTGTGCCGCTCGGCGGCGTACAGGGTGAGCGAGCCCCAGCCGCACCCGATGTCGAGCAGCCGGGCGCCGGGGACGACGGCGAGCTTGCGGCAGACCAGTTCCAGCTTGGCGTACTGGGCCTCGGCGGGTGTGCGGTCCGGGTCCTCGTCGGCCCAGTAGCCGCACGAGTAGGCCATCGGCTCGCCGAGGAGGAGGCGGTAGAAGTCGTTGGACAGGTCGTAGTGGTGGCTGATCGCGGCCCGGTCCCGGGCCCGGCTGTGCAGGCCGCCGCGCAGCCGGGCCTGGGCGGCGGGCGGGGCCGGGCGGGGTCCCACGGCGCCGAGCCGCAGCGCCTCGGCCGCGGCGCGGGCGCGGTCGGCGAGGCCGGGCCGCGAGCCGTGCGGGCCGCGTTCCCGGGCGGCCGCCCAGAGGGTGCGCAGCGCGTGCCCGAGGTCGCCCTCGATGTCGAGCTCGCCGGTCACATAGGCCTGGGCGAGGCCGAGTTCGCCGGGTTCCCAGAGCAGGCGGCGCAGGGCGCGGCGCGAGCGTACGACCACGACGGGGCCCTCGGCCGGGCCCGCCTCGCTGCCGTCCCAGGCGCGCAGCCGGACGGGCAGCGCCGTGCCGAGCGTCTCCTCGACGAGAGCGGCGAGCCGGTGGGCGGCGCCGGGCCGCGCGGTGCGGGCGGAGCGCACGTCGGTCATCGGGTCGGGTCCTCCTTGGCGAACAGGTACTGCTGGACGTCGAGGTAGCCGGAGCGGAAGCCGGCCTCGGAGTAGGCGAGGTAGAGGGTCCACATCCGGCGGAAGGTGGCGTCGAAGCCGAGGGCGGCGACCTCGTCGGCGCGTTCGGTGAACCGTTCGCGCCACAGCCGCAGCGTCTCGGCGTAGTGCGCGCCGAAGCCGTCGCGGCGGGCGACGGTCAGCCGGGTGTGGTCGCGGACCGTGTGCTCGACGGCCTCGACGGAGGGCAGCAGGCCGCCGGGGAAGATGTACTTCTGGATCCAGGTGTGGGTGTCCCGGCTGGCCAGCATCCGCTCGTGGGGCATGGTGATGGCCTGCAGGGCGGCCCGTCCGCCGGGGACGAGCCGGTCGTCGAGGGTACGGAAGTAGACCGGCCAGAACTCCTCGCCGACGGCTTCGATCATCTCGACGCTGACGACGGCGTCGTAGCTGCCGCGGGCCTCGCGGTAGTCGCACAGCTCGACCTTGACCCGGTCGGCGAGGCCCGCGTCCCGGATCCGGGCGAGGGCCAGGTCGCGCTGTTCGCGGGAGAGGGTGAGCGAGGTGACGTGGGCACCGCGCGCCGCGGCCCGGAGCGCGAGTTCGCCCCAGCCGGTGCCGATCTCCAGCAGTCGGGTGCCGCGCTGGACGCGCGCGAGGTCGAGCAGCCGGTCGATCTTGCGGTGCTGGGCGGCGGCGAGCAGGTCCCAGCGGGCGGGGAAGCCGCGGAAGAGCGCCGAGGAGTAGGTGAGCGTCTCGTCCAGGAACAGCGTGAAGAGGTCGTTGGACAGGTCGTAGTGGCGGCTGATGTTGGCGCGGGCGTTGTCCGGGGTGTTGCGCCGGTGGTGCGGCTGCCGCTGGGCCCACCAGCCGCGCAGGCGCTGCAGCGGGGCCGGGATCAGGTCGGCCGCGTGGGCGGCGAGCACGGTGAGCGGGGCGACCAGGTCGGGCGCGTCCCACTCGCCGGCCATGTAGGACTCGCCGAAACCGATCAGGCCGTGGGTGCCGATCCGGGCGTGGAAGGCGCGCGGGTCCCTGATCTCCAGCAGCGGCCCGCCCCGGCCCACGGAGGTGCCGTCCGCGTAGCGGGCCTGCAGCGGCAGCCGGTCCAGCGCCCGGCGGACGACGGCGCCGGTCACGGCGGTCCGGACGCGGGCGGCGGACGGCGGGGCGGCCACGCCGGGCCGGTGTACGGCGTCCGAGTGCGGGACGGCGTGGCAGTCACCCCGCCGCACGGTGGCGGGGCGGGGCTCGACGTACGTCATGGGTTGTTCTCTCCGGTGCGGTGGTCGGGACGGGGTCGGACGGGCAGGCCGCGCAGGTAGAGGCGGATGCCGTGGAATCGGATGGCGGCGGAGACGGCGACGGTGGACCAGGGACGGCGCAGCGCCTGACGCAGCAGCCGCCCGTTGGTTGCTTCCCTCCGCGTGCCACGGACGGTTGCGGTGAAGGGGCGCCCGCCCGCGCGGTCGAGGTGCACGGTGAGGTCGAGCCGCTCGTCCGGCCTGGGCAGCCGCATGCGGTAGTGGCCGTCGACGGGGAAGAACGGCGAGACGTAGAACTCCTTGTCGGTCCCCGCCCTGCCGTCGGGGTCCGTGTCGAGCAGATAGCAGTGGCGTTCTCCGTAGGTGTTGTGGACCTCGGCGACCACGCAGCGCGGCTCGCCGTCGGGGCCGTGGCACCAGTAGACGGTGAGCGGGTTGAAGACGTGTCCGAACACGCGGGCCTGGGTGAGCATGAGCACCGGGCCGCCCGCCAGGTCGACGCCGTGCGCCGCCAGGAAGGCGTCCAGTCCCGCCCGGATGCCGGGCTCGTCGCCGGTGAAGTGGTCGCGCGCGTCGAAGCGGGTCAACGCCCGCAGCGGACGAGGGAGTTCGGGCGGGTGGTCGATGTCGACGAGCCACAGGTGGGTGCGGTGGCGCAGCACGTACCGCAGGGGTGCGGTGCGCACATGGGTGATCGTGCAGGGGTACAGGGCGGGCGTCAGGGTGACCATCCGCTCGGCCCGCGCGCTCCGGGGAGTCACCATCGCACCCCCAGTGCGGCCGCCGCCGATACGCCGGACCGGCAGCCGTCCTCGTGGAACCCCCAGCCGTGGTAGGCGCCCGCGAACGCGGTGACGGTGGTGTTCAGAGCGGGCAGGTCCCGCTGGGCGGCGACCGACTCCGGGGTGTAGACGGGGTGTTCGTAGGCCATGCGGGCGAGGATCCGGCCGGGGTCGACACGGTCCTCGCCGCCCAGGGTGACCACGTACGGCTCGGCCGCGTCGAGTCGCTGGAGCCGGTTCATGTCGTAGCTGACCCGGACGTGGTCGGCGCCCGCGGCGCAGGACGGCATCAGGTAGTTCCAGGAGGCCCGGGCGCGAGGGGCGCGCGGGAGGACCGAGGTGTCGGTGTGCAGCAGGGTGACGTTGCGTGAGTAGCGGAAAGCGCCGAGCACCTCCTTCTCCCGCGGGGTGGCGTCGGCGAGCATCCGCAGCGCCTGGTCGGGGTGGACGGCGATCACCACGGCGTCGTAGGCCTCGCTCACGCCGTCGGCGGTGGTGATCTCGGCGCCGTCCGGGGTGCGCCGCACGGCCCGTACGGGGGTCCCGGTGCGGACGGCGTCCAGGCGCTCGGCGACCCGGTCGACGTACTCGCGCGAGCCGCCGGTCACCGTGCGCCACACCGGGGAGCCGCCGATCGCGAGCATCCCGTGGTGCTCGAGGAACCGGAACAGATAGGCGGCCGGGTAGCGCTGGGCGGTGGCGGCGTCGCAGGACCAGACGGCCGCGACGACCGGCGTCATGAAGTGCGCGCGGAAATAGGCGGAGAAGCCCTCGCGGTCGAGGAAGTCCCCCAGCGTGAAGGTGTCCTCGGCCCCGTGCGCCAGCAGTCGGCGGGCCGCCCGGTGGAAGGCGGGGACCTCGGCGAGCATGCGCAGGTAGGGCAGGCGCACGGCGTTGCGCGGCCGGGCCAGGAGGCCGGCCGGGCCACGGGCGCCGGTGTACTCGAGCCCGCAGCCGTCGCATCGTACGGACATGCTCATCTCCGACTCCTGGGTGCGGACGCCGAGATCGTCGAAGAGCCGGAGCAGGTGGGGGTAGGTACGGCGGTTGTGCACGATGAAGCCGGAGTCGACGCGGTGGACCCGGCCGTCGGGTGCGCCGAGTTCGTGCGTGTGGGCGTGTCCGCCGAGCCGGTCGTCGGCCTCGTAGAGGGTGACCCGGCGGTTTCCGCGGCGCAGCACATGCGCCGCGGTCAGTCCGGCCACCCCGCTGCCCACGACCGCCGTCCGCCGTCGCCCGTCGGACCCGCCTCCGGGTCCCCCGCGCGGCTCGCCGCCGGCCGCCGCTGTCGTCCGCACCATCGTCCGCTCCTCCCGCCCGGCCCCGGGGCGGGGCCGTCGCCTGTAATCCGAGGCCACGGCCGGAGCGGATTGGCCCGAGGCCGGATTCTTTTTCGGAAGGATGAATGATCACATAACAGAACAATATTTTCTCGGTCTACACATAAAGAATAAATAAGAGCAGAATGGACAGGCGCGGCACCTACCGCACACCGCTCCGCAGCGGTCGGGCCTGATAGTCGAAGGAGACGCGTCATGGCCAACGTCTCACCCACCAGAGGTGACATGTCGAGGCACCCCGATGTTCCCGAGATGCAGGCGCGGTACGCCCGCATGCTCGGCGGTCGTGACGTGGCGCTCGTGGACGGACCGGTGTTCCTGCTCGGTCTGTACTGCGCCGTGTCCCCGTGGATCCTCCACTACACCGCCGGCCAGCCGGCGCTCATGACCCACAACCTGATCGTCGGGATCGCGATCGGTCTGCTGGCCCTCGGCTTCACCGCGGCTCCCGCGCGGATGTACGGCCTGAGCTGGGCCATGTGCGCGCTGGGCATCTGGATGATCATCGCGCCCTGGGTCGTCGGCGACAGCCCGGACGCCGGTGTCGCGGTCAACAACATCATCATCGGCGCCCTGGCCCTGATCCTGGGGCTGATGTGCACCGCCACGGCCGCGAGGAGCACCAGCACCCCGCAGCCGTAGAGACCCCGTCGCACCCCGGACGACGGCCGGGTCGGCCCGCGCGTGCGGACCGACCCGGCCGTCGTGCCGCGCGTCGCCCGGCGACCTCTCGCGGGCCCTCGGGCACCGGGCACGGTGTGCCGGAGCGGCGTGCGGCCCGGCTCCAGGAGCGACTCGAGGCGGGACGGGACCGCCGGCCGGCCGACGCGTCGGAGTGTTCGCCAGGCCAAGCGCCGCGAAGTCCTGCCGCGCACCCGGCCCCTCCGGCCGGCGGGCACCGACCCGGTCGGGCCGCCCGGGAGGAGCGGCCCGACCGGCCTGACGTCAGGTGACGTCGAGCGCGGTGTCGTCGATGACGAACGAGGTCTGCAGCTTGGAGCCCTCGGTGCTGGTGAACCTGAGCGTGACCGTCTGTCCGGCGTACCCGCTCATGCTGAAGCTGCGCTGGGTGTATCCCGAGGCCGCGTTGAGGTTGGAGTACGAGGCCAGGGTGCCCAGGGCCGTGCCGGAGCTGTTGAGGACCTGGACCTGAAGGGTGTCGTAGGCGGTGCTGGTGGTCGTCTCGGCGGTGTCGATGTGCAGGTGGAGACCGAGCGTGGCGGAGCAGCCGGACGGGATGGTCACCGACTGGGAGAGGGTCTCGGTCCCGGCGGTGCCGTTGCCGCCCAGCCATGCGTAGTAGGAGCCCGTACGGGCGGCCTCGCCGCTGGAGTTGGTGATGACGCCGCTGGTGGCGCTCCAGGTCGTGGCGCCGGACTCGAAGCTGGCGTTGCCGAGCAGCTGGGTGTCGGTGCAGTCGGTGCCGCCGTCGTCGCCGCCCCCGCTGCCGCTCGCGCCGGAGAGCCACTCGGTGGCGTTCAGGGCGAGGGCGGCGTTGGTGGCGCCGGTGTCGTTCCAGCCGTCGTAGAGGGTGTTGCCGGACTGGCCGGTGCCGTCGTCGATGGGTGAGCTGTCGCCCCAGAAGGCGACGCGGCCACTGCCGAAGGTGCTGGTGGCGAAGAAGGCGCCGGTGTTCCCGGAGTAGCCGCTGCGGTAGAGCAGGCCCTTGACGGAGGAGTTGTCGGCCGGTTTGAGCGTGGCGGTGGTGCCCGAGGCGATCAGGCTCTTGGTGACGGTGCCGAAGGAACCGTGCAGGACGGGGTCGGTGCCGTCGCTGATCGCGGCCGGGTAGCCGGAGCTGATGGAGAGGGAGTCGACGGAGAAGCCGAACGGGTCGGTGGAGTCGACACTGTTGGCGGTCATCAGATCGTTGAAGATCTCGACGGCGTCCTCGCCGTCGTTGTTGCGGTCGGCGCCCGTGTGGTCGGAGACCATGAACAGGCCTCCGCCGTTCTTCACGAAGTTCATGATCGCCGTCTTCTCGGCGGTGGTGAACAGCGTGTTGGGCTCCGGCAGGACCAGCGTGTCGAAGTTCGACAGGTCGATGGTGGCCGAGCCGCCGTAGGTGAGGGCGCTCGTGGCGGTCTTGAGGCTGTAGTCGCCGGTCTTCTGGAGGGCGACGCCCCACGACGACAGCGCGCCGGTCCAGTCCGTCTCCGAGGACGGGGAGGAGTCCTGGGAGAGCGGGTCGGGCTTGCTGGTCGAGATGATCCAGTCGGCGTTGCCGGCCTCCTCCGCGTGGCCGTCGTCGAACAGGATGCGGTGGGGGGTGGCCGCGTGGGCGGGTGTGGCGCTGGTGCTGACCTGAAGGGCCGCTCCGGTGACGAGCAGCCCGAGACCGGCCAGGACGGTGGTGACCTTGCGGCGGGATCTCTGTGATCCGAGCATCCGGCGAACCTCCGTGAGATGGGGGGACACGAGGCGGGTGCGGGCGCCAAATCTGCGCGCGTAGACACCGCATTCGAGGGTTCTACCCGCGTGGAACGATTGAAAGGTACATGGCATGACTGAGCGATGAACATCAAACGCGGGCAATATCGCGAGCGAAAACGTCGACACCCGGGCGGGACGGCTGCGGCGGGGCGGCTCGTCGTCCCGGCCCGCCGGCGCATCGCCGTACGCCGACGATCGCCGTCGGCGTCCTGGCCGCACCCGTCGGATCGTCGCTCGCCGCGACGCCCGGCGGGGACGACACCGAGGGCGTCGACCGTGGCGAGTGGCCGCCCGGCCGGATCGGGATCGGCCCGCCGCGAAGGACGCCGGCCCCTGCCGCCCTACCGCGTGCGACCCTGCCCCGTGTACACGTACGGCGTCGTCGTGCTCAGTGGCGCGAAGCCCAGCCGTTCGAGGATGGGGCGGCTCTGGTCGGAGGCGTCGACCTGGAGGTAGCGGTAGCCGCGGTCGGCGGCGATGCGGGCGCGGTGGGCGATCAGAGCGCGGTAGACACCTCGGCCGCGCCAGCCCTCTACGGTGCCGCCGCCCCACAGGCCCGCGAACCTCGTTCCAGGGATGAGCTCCATCCGCGCCGAGCTCACCGGCACGTCCCCGGCCATCGCGAGCAGCGCCACGATCGCGTCCGGGTCGGCGGCGAGCCGGGCGCGCAGAAGATCCCGCAGCCAGGAGCCGTCGTGCCCGAACGCCCGCTCGTTCGCCTCGACCATGAGCTCGATCCCCGCCCGGTCCGTGACGGGGACGATGCGGACCCCCTCGGGCGGTCCGGCGTCGACCAGCTGGTCACCGGTCTCGCCGATCATCAGGGTCTCCTCCGGGTCGGCGGTGAAACCGGCCGCCGTGAGCCGCTGCCCGAGGTCGGCCGGACGGTCGTGACCGTGCAGCTTCCACTCGAACTCGTGCCCGAGCCCGGTGAAGTAGGCGACCTGTTCCGCGATCACCGCGTCGGCGTCGGCGGAGTCCAGGTCGGACCAGAGCACCCCGCTCCAACCGCCCTCGCCGCCGACATGGCGAACCACGGAACCGGTCCGTTCGACGCGCGCGTCGGAGCTCTCGGGGCGCGCGCCCTCGCGCATGTCCCGGTCGTAGAGGGCGAGTACCGCGGCATGATCCATGCGCCCACTCCAGCACCCCCGCCCCGCCTCGACAACGGAATTACCGATGCGGGGACGTGCGGGGCGCCGCCGCGCCGTCCGGCCGCACCGCCGCCAGGTACGCGCTCAGCCGGTCGCGGTTGCGGGCCAGACAGTCGATCCGGGCCTGGATGCGGTCGATGTGCCCCTCGAGGAGGGCGGCGGTCTCCGGGGTGAGGTGCTCGGCGGGCAGGACGATCTCGTCGGGGCCGGACAGATACGGCAGGATCGCGCGGATCATCTCGGTGGTGAGGCCGGAGTCGAGCAGCCCGCGGATCTGCTGCACGTCCCGGACGGCCGCCTCCCCGTAGGAGCGGTAGCCGTTCTCCCCGCGGTCGGGGTGCAGCAGGTCCTGCTCCTCGTAGTAGCGCAGCAGCCGGGTGGGGACACCGGTGCGGGCGGAGAGGTCGCCGATCTTCATACCGCGCTCCGATCTTCGCTCACCGTCGGCCGCTCGGCGCCGCGGCCCCCCGCCGTCGCTCCGCGTGCGGCGCACAGGGCACGCTTGCCTTCACACTGATGTGAATGTTCGACCATGGTGGCATGTCCACCACCTCCATGGTCAAGGGCACCGCCGTGCCCGCGTCCCTGCCCTGGCCGGGGCTGCTCGCCCTGTCCACGGCCGCCTTCACCGCCGTGGTCACCGAGCTGCTGCCCGCCGGGCTGCTGCCGCGCATGGCGCCGGCCCTCGGCGTCCCCGAGGCCCGGGTGGGGTTCCTGGTCACCGGGTACGCGCTGGCGTCGTTCGTGGCGGCGATCCCGGTGACCGCGCTGCTGCGCGGCCTGCCGCGCCGGCCGGTCCTCGTCGGCGCCCTGCTGGGCTTCGCGCTGAGCAACGCGGTGGTCGCGCTGTCGTCGTCGTACGGCCTCACCTTCACCGCGCGCCTGGTCGCCGGTGTCATGGGCGGCACGCTGTGGGCGATGCTCGCCGGCTACGCGGCCCGGATGGTGCCGGCCGGGCGATCGCGGTCGTGCTCGCCGGCATCACGCTCGCGCTGTCGCTGGGGGTGCCCGCCGGGACGGCGCTGGCCGAGGTGGTGGGCTGGCGCGCGGCGTTCGGGCTGCTGTCCGCACTGGCGGTGCTCCTGGTGGGCTGGGTGCGCCGGCGGGTTCCCGACTTCCCGGGCGAGGCACGGGGCGAGCGGGTGCCGTTGGCCCGGGTCGCCCTGCTGCCGGGGCTCCCGGTGATCCTTTCCGTGACGCTGTTCCTGCTGCTGGGCCACCAGGTGCTCTACACGTACATCGCGCCCTTCACCGAGCACGCGGGGTTCGGACGTACGGACGTGGTGCTGCTGGTGTTCGGGGCGTCCACGGTCGCCGGGATCTGGGGGACGGGCCTGTTGGTGGACCGGCGCCCGCGGGCCACGCTGCTCGGCGCGCTCGCCCTGTGCGCGGCGGTCATGCTCGCCCTCGGCCGGTACGCCGACGCGCCCGCGGTGCTGCTGGTCTGCGTCGCCCTGTGGGGAGTGGCCTTCGGCGGGGCGCCGACCCTCATCCAGACGGCACTGGTGAACGCCTCGGGGTCCGCCGCCTCCGACGTGGCGACCTCGCTCCAGACGACGGTGTACAACGCGGGCATCGCGGGCGGCTCGCTGACCGGAGGTGTGATCCTCGGGGCACGGGGCCCTGGGGCCCTGCCGTGGACGGCGCTGCCGCTGATCGCGCTGGCCCTCACCGCGGTCGCGCTGGGCCGCCGGCACGCCTTTCCGGCCGCGCGGAGCCGAGCCGTCTCCCCGGGAGTGACGGTGGCGGGACCGCTTCCCGAGCTGGTCGAGGAGGTACCCGCCCCGCACCGGCGGTTCCACGGCGACTGAGGCGGACCCGTCCGGCCGGGCGCACCCAGCGCTTCGACGGCTCACCGTACGGCGCGCCGTACCGCCGCAGGCCCCCCGCCCCCGCCCGACATGGCCGAGGGGGCCTGCACACTCCCGCTCCGAGGAGGGCGGCTCAGCGCTCCGCGTGCGGGCGGAACCGCCGCTGGAGGGCCAGACCGCCGAGCAGCAGGGCCGCGCTGCCGGCGACGGCGGGCAGGGTGGCGTCGGCCCCCGTGTGGGCGAGCGAGGACATGGCCTCGGGCACCCCGCCCTGGGGCGCGACGGCCGGCGCCTGCGGAACGGCCCGCGGGCCGGGGTGCTGTGGCCGCGAGGGCGGGTCGTGCCGGGTCGGCGGCTGCGGCGCGGGCTCGACGGGCGGCGGGGGCTCCTCGTCGGACACGTTGACGGACGCGTTGCCGAGCGCCGGGTTCGCGATGCCGACGACGTTCACGCTGTTGCCGCTGACGTTCACCGGGAGATGGACCGGCAGCTGGACGCCGTTGCCGGAGACGACGCCCGGGGAGTCCTGCGTGACACCGTGTGCGGTGGCCCCACCGCCGGAGGACGCCCCGTGTGTGGCGCCCCCACCACCGTACGAAGCGCCGTGCTTCCCGGGAGCGGCCGTCGCGCCCTTGTTGGCACAGGTGTTGCCCGCGGCGGGGTTCAGCACGCCCACCACGTTCACCGTGTTCCCGCACAGGTTCACCGGGAGGTGCACCGGCAGCTGGACGCCGTTGCCGGAGATCAGTCCGGGCGAGCCGGCCGCTGAGCCGTCCGCCGCGGAGTCGGCGTGTGCGGGCAGTGTCACAGCCATCGCGCCGGAGACTGCGGCGACGGCCATCACACCGGTTCGGGTAACCCGTTTCATGGGTCCCTGCCTTCCAGACTTCAATCGCGGGCACTCGCCCGCACCCGGTAGAACGTCGGCGCACCGTCCGGGTTATGCCTGAACACCCTTTCACCCCGTCGGGTCACCTTCGCGATCCCTCTTCGGCCCCCTCGTCGAACCGCTGTCAGCCCCGTCGCACGGGCCTCGCGGGCCGTCCGGGGCGCACCCCGCGAAGGGGCGCGGGGTGCTCCCCTCCGCCCGGAGGCGGGTCGTCGGCAGGCCGCCTATCGTGAGCGAGGGCGCCGTTCCCGGACCGCTGCGGGCGTCCCTGGAGGCACTGATGCTGGCCAAGCTGCCGACGCGGCCCGGGCTGCGCCGCTGGGCGCTCGCCGCCACCGCCGCACTGACCCTGGTGGGCGCGGGCCTGCCGACGGCGACCGCGAGCCGGAACGCCGCCGAGGACGACCGTGCCGACCTCTCCCGGTTCTACGGCCAGAAGGTCACGTGGTCGGCGTGCGACGGCGACGGCAAACCCAAGGACCTCCAGTGCGCCGGCCTGACCGTCCCGCTCGACTACGACCGTCCCAAGGCCGGCACGCTCGACCTCGCGCTCGCCCGCTACCGGGCCACCGGCGACAAGCGCGGCTCGGTGGTGCTCAACTTCGGCGGTCCCGGCGGCCCCGGTGTTCCCGAACTCGCCTATGGAGGAAAGGAGTTCATGGAACTCACCGACGGCTACGACGTGGTCACCCTCGATCCCCGGGGAGTCGGCCGCTCCTCCCCCGTCAGCTGCGGGGACGGTACGGACAGCGGACTGGCCTCCCTGGACGACGACTCGGCCCTCGCCGATCCCCAGGCGCTCCTCACCCGGTTGAAGGGGGTCGCCGCCGACTGCGCCGAGCACTCGGGGCCGGTGCTGCCGCACATAGGCACCGTCGACGCGGCACAGGACCTGGACGTGCTGCGCGGGGCACTCGGTGACAAGAAGCTCAACTACCTCGGCTTCTCGTACGGCACCCGGCTCGGCGCGGTGTACGCCGCCCGGTTCCCCGACAAGGTGGGGCGGCTGGTCCTCGACGGCGTCGACACCCTGACCGAGCCGCTGACCGAGCAGGGCCTCGCGGGGGCCCGGGGGCAGCAGGTGGCGCTGGACGACTTCGTCGGCTGGTGCACGAAGGACATCGCCTGCCCGTTCGGGCAGGATCCGCGCGTGGCCCGTGAGGAGGTCGTCCGGCTCGTGCGCTCGCTGGACGAGGACCCGGTGCCGACCGACTTCGGCGACGACTTCTCCGGCCAGGACCTCGTCGGCGCGCTCGGGCAGGGGCTGTACAGCAAGGAGCTGTGGCCCCTGCTGGAACGGGCGCTGGCCCAGCTCATCGAGAGCGGGGACGCCGGCGGGGTCCTGAGCTTCGCGACCGGCGGCTTCGCCCTGCCGCTGCCGTTCCCGCTCCGGACCGCGGGCCGCGGCGAGCCCTCCCCCGGGGCGCTCGTCGACGAGGACGACGTCCCCCTCGACAACCTGCCCGCGGCGCTGATGGCGATCAACTGCGCCGACGATCCCGACCGCCCCACGGCAGCGCAGATCTCCGCGGACCTGAAGCGGCTGCGCGCCGCGTACGACAAGGCCTCTCCGGTCTTCGGGCGGTACCGCCTCACCGAGGTCCTGATGTGCTACGGCCGCCCCAGGGGAACCGACTTCGTCCGCGACGAGGTGAAGGACCTGAGCAGCCCGAAGATGCTGCTGGTCGGCACCCGAGGGGACCCGGCGACGCCGTACCGCTGGACCGTGGAGACGGCAAAGCGTCTCGGCGCCCCGGCCGTGGTGCTCGACAACAAGGGCGACGGCCACACCGGATACGGGTCGTCCACATGCGTGCACCGCAAGGTCGACGACTTCCTGCTCTACGGCTCCCTCCCGCCCAGCGGCAGCTCCTGCGGGCCCGACGAGGACGACGACTGAGTGCGCCGGTTCCTGCCGCTGCTGCTCGTCTGCCTCCTCGCGGCCGGGACGACGGTCGCGTCGTCCGCCCGGTCCGCCTGGTGGTGGCTCGCGGCCGGACCGCTGCTGGCGGCGGCCGGTCTGGGAGGCTGGGACCTGCTCCAGCGCCGCCGCTCCGAACTGCGCAACCACCCGCTGGTCGGACGGCTGCGGTATCCGAAGCAGGAGGTACGGACGCACGCCCGGAGCGCCGACGCGCGGGAGCCGTTCGGCGCCGACCGGGACGCGTACGAGTATCTGGTGCCGTCGCTGCGACCGGTCGAGCCGGCCGAGGAGCCGCCGGTGGTGCGGGTCGGCGGGCCGGACTGCTCCCAGCCCTACGACATGGCGCTGCTGAACGTGTCCGCGATGAGCTTCGGTGCGCTGTCGTCGCGCGCGGTCCTCGCCCTCAACAGGGGGGCGGCGCTGGGGCGTTTCGCACAGGACACCGGGGAGGGCGGGCTGTCGGAGCACCATCTGCGCGGCGGCGGCGACCTGGTGTGGGAGATCGGGACGGGGTACTTCGGCTGCCGCGACGCCGACGGCGGCTTCGACGCACGGGAGTTCGCGGACAAGGCGGCGCTGCCCGAGGTGAGGTGCGTGTCGTTGAAGCTGTCCCAGGGGTCGGCGCCGGGCAGCGGCGGGGTGCTGCCCGGGGTGAAGGTGAGCGCCGAGATCGCGCGGGAGCGGAAGGTCCCGGTGGGCGAGACGGTGGTGTCGCCGCCCTCGCACCGGGTCTTCTCGACGCCGCGTGAACTGGTGCTGTTCCTGGCCCGGCTGCGCGAACTGGCGGGCGGCAAACCGACCGGGTTGAAGCTGTGCGTGGGCTCGCGGCGGGAGTTCCTCGCGGTGTGCCGGGCGATGGTGGCGGAGGGTCTGACGCCCGACTTCGTGGTGGTGGACGGGTCGGAGGGCGGGACCGGCGCCGGGCCCGCGGGATTCGCCGGGCATCTCGGTATGCCGCTCACCCAGGGGCTGATCACCGTGCACAACGCCCTGGTCGGCGTCGGGCTCCGGGACCGGGTCCGGATCGGGGCGAGCGGCCGGGTGGCCACCGGCTCGGACATCGTCACCCGTCTCGCGCAGGGCGCCGACTACACCAACGCGGCCCGGGCGATGATGCGCGCCGTCGGCTGTGTCGGCGCGCTGCGGTGCCACACCGGGACCTGCCCGGCCGGCGTCGCGACCCAGGATCCGCTGCGGGCGCGCTCGTTGCACGTGGCCGACAAGGCCCGGCGGGTCCGGCGCTACCAGCGGGAGACGGTGCGTGACGCCGTCCGGATCATGGCGGCGATGGGCATCCGCGACCCGGCCGGGCTCACCCCCGGCCATCTGGTCCGGCGGACGCGGCCGGGCACGGTCCGCTCGTACGCGGAGCTGTACGAGTGGCTGGCGCCGGGAGAGCTCCTCGCCGGACCACCGCCGTCCTGGGAGACGGACTGGAAGGCCGCGGATCCGGACAGCTTCGGCTAGCACCGCCGCGGCCGACGGCCACGAGGCCTGCGGCGGCTGCCACGGCTACGAGGGCTTGACGGTGACGAAGGCGTCGATCGCCGCCGTCAGCTCGGCCGGCCTCTCGACCGGGAGTTCGTGGCCCGCGTCGAGGATGCGGACGGTGGCGTCCGGATAGGCCTTGGCCATGCGCAGCATCTGCTGCACCGGGAGCTGGATGTCGTGGTACCCGTGGATCATCAGGGTGGGGGCCTGGATCTCCCCGACCCGGTCCAGCACGTCGAAGGCGCGCATGGCGCCGTACAGCGTCATGACCACCTCGCGCGGGGTGTCCGCGGAGGACTTGACGTACGCGCGGATCTCGTCGCGGGGATAGCCGGGGGCGAAGGCCCGCTGGATGTTGGTGGCGACGAACAGCTTGAAGGGGACGAGGGTGGAGACGCCCATCAGCAGGCCCCTGCCCCGGCTGTAGGTCATCCGGCCGATGGAGTTCACCAGCACCATGCGTTCCACCCGTTCGGGGTGGGAGAGGGCGACGGTCTGCGAGATCATCCCGCCCATCGAGTGGCCGACCAGCACGAACCGTCCGACCTCCAGGTGGTCGAGGAGAGCCAGGAGGTCCGTCGCCAGCTCCGCGACCGTCCTCACGCCCGCACCACTGCTCTCGCCGTGCCCGCGCAGGTCGAGCCGGATCACCCGGCGGCGCTCGGCGAAGTGCGCCACCTGGTGGTCCCAGCGGTGCCGGTTCGCCGTCCAGCCGTGCACGAACACCAGGGGCACCCCGTCGCCGTCGCGCGGGCCCTCGTCGTCGTACGTCAGTGCTGCGCCGTCGACTTCGAGCTGCGGCATGGGTGCCTCCTGCGGTGCGGTCCCGGTTACTGACGCGTACGGTAACCGGCCCAGGGGGTCGCCGTCACCGTCGGGCTCCTACGAGATCGCGCTCGGAGCTCCACGGGATCGCGCACCAGGGGGCAGGTCGTGCGGTGACCGCGTCCGCGGCCGAGCTCGGCGCCCACGACGGCGGGATGAGCGAGGGCCGGCCGGGAGGTGCGTTCGCTCGTGTCCATCAGCACGACGCTCGCCCCGGCGGCCGGAAACGTCCGCCGGCCACCGCTGCGACCGTAACCGTGACCGCTGGAACGCAGGCGGCCGGAGATGCACGGCCATTGCCCCAAATGCCTGAACGGCAATTGGGACCTATCGTGCTGATATGGAGCACGCACTCAGCCCATCGACCCTCTCCGAACTGCGCCGCCCGCGCCCCTATCCCGCGGTGTCCGTGCTGACGCCGACGCACCGGCGGGAACCCGAGAACACCCAGGACCCGGTCCGGCTGCGCAATGTCGTGGCCGAGGCGAAGAAACAGCTGGAGACCGACCCGGCGGTCAGCCGCGAGCGCCGTGCCGACGTCGCCGACCAGCTCGACCGGGCCCTGGCCGAGGTCGACCTGGCGCACGCCGAGGACGGCCTGGTCATCTACGCCGCCCCCGGCGAGCACCAGGTGTGGTCGCTGGCCCGTGCCGTCCCCGAACGCGTCGTACTCTCCGACACCTTCCTGACCCGCAACCTCGTCTCGGCCCAGGCCGCCGAACGCCCGTTCTGGGTCCTGTCGGTCTCCGCCGACCGCGTCACGTTGTGGAACGGCGGCGCCGACCGGATCACCGAGGAACACGCCGGCGGCTTCCCGCTGGTCAGGAGCCAGCCGAACTTCGACGCCGAACGCATGGAGCGGATCGGCGACCTGCCCAGCACGTTCCGCGACGAGGACACCCGGCACTTCCTGCGCGAGGCCGACACCACCCTGGGCAGACTGCTGCGCGAGGACCCGCGACCGCTGTACGTCACCGGCGAGCAGGCGGCGCTGTCGCTCCTCGACGAACTGGGCGGAGTCACCCGGGGCGCGGTGCACGTCGCGCACGGCGGGCTCTCCCACGGCACACCCGACGCCGTGTGGCAGGCGGTGCGCCCGCTGCACGACGCGCAGGCCCGCCGCAACACCGCCGCCGTCGCCAGGGAGCTCGACTCGGCCCGTGGGCACAAGACGTTCGCGGCCGGCGTCGACGAGCTCTGGCAGAACGCCCGGGAGGGCCGGATCCGGCTGCTGGCCGTGGAGGAGAACTACCGCGTCACGGTCCGCGACGGCGGCGATCATCTCGTCCCCGCCGTGAGCGGCGATCTCGACGCTCGCGAGGACATCGTGGACGAGATCGTCGAGCAGTGTCTGGAGACGGGCGCCGAGGTGCGCTTCGTACCCGACGGCGCGCTGGGCGACGCGGACGGGATGGCAGGCGTACTGCGCTACTGACCCGCCGCTCGGCGGCGGCCCGGCCGGTTGCGCCGGCGTCGCACCGGCCGGGGCCGGCAGCGGCTCTCACCGGCGGCGTACGCTACGGCGTGATCGTCCGCCGGGAGGGTGAGTACGTGTGAGTGACCTGCTGGGCGTGGCCGTGCTGGGTGCCGGACACATGGGGGCCGACCATATACGCCGCCTCGATCGCGTGGTCAGCGGTGCCAGGGTCGCCGCCGTGGCCGATCCCGATGCCACGCGCGCGAAGGAGGCCGTGGCCGGCATCGCGGGGGTGACGGTCCACACCGAGGTCGAGGCCGCGCTGGACGCGCCCGGCGTCGGGGCCGTGCTGATCGCCTCGCCCGGCCCCGCGCACCAGGAAGCGCTGCTGGCGGCCTTCGCCCGCGGGCTCCCGGTGTTGTGCGAGAAGCCCATGGTGCCGGACCCGGCCGGGGCGCTGCGCGTGCTGGAGGCGGAGGCCCGGCTGGGGCGGCGCCTCACGCAGATCGGGTTCATGCGGCGCTACGACGCCGGGTACCGCGGACTCAAGGCACTGCTGGACGACGGGCGGCTCGGTCGGCCGCTGATGCTGCACTGCGTGCACCGCAACGTCTCCTCGCCGCCGGGCTTCACCAGCGCGATGCTGATCGACAGCTCGGTGTCGCACGAGATCGACGCGGCCCGCTGGCTGCTCGGCCAGGAGCTGACCGCGGTCACCGTGCGGCGCCCGCGTCCCTCCGCCGGCGCCCCGCAGGGCCTGCTCGACCCGCAGTTCGTGCTCTTCGAGACCGACGGGGGCGCCCTGGTCGACGTGGAGGTCTTCGTCAACTGCGGCTTCGGGTACCAGGTGCGCTGCGAGGCCGTGTGCGAGGCGGGCAGCGCGCGTGTCGGCGACGACCAGGGGATGCTCGTCACCACAGGGGGCGCCGCCGCCGCGGACGTGCCCCAGGACTACCTCGTGCGGTTCGTGGACGCCTACGACCGCGAGGTGCAGGCCTGGGTCGACGCCACCCGGCGCGGTCTGGTCACCGGCCCGACCGCCTGGGACGGCTACGCGGCCTCCGTCGTCGCCGAGGCCGGGATCCGGGCCCTGGAGAGCGACACCCGCGTCGCGGTCGAACTCGCCCCGCGCCCCGGCCTGTACACCGCGGGCGGTCACTGACGCCCGACGGGGCTCAGGCACTGCCGAGCAGGGCCTCCAGCCCCTGGTCGACGGCGGCGCCGACATCCTCCCGGCCCGCCGCGACCACGGCGTAGCTGCGCAGCAGGAACCGGCGCAGGGCGCCCGTCTCGAACTGGAGCAGGGCCAGGCCCAGCGGAGAGTGGAACTCCACCACCGTACGGACCGGCCCACAGGGCCAGATGTGCACGTCTCCGCTCCCGGCCGGACCGCCCACGCCCTGCTCCAGCAGGGCCCGGCCGAAGGTCCAGGTGACGGCCTCGCCCGCGAGGGAGACCTCCGCCGGGAAGTCGACGTGCACGGCGAACGGGTCGGTGGAGTCGTAGCGGAGCGTGGCGGGCACGGGCAGCTCCTGGTCCTCCGCGGTGATCAAGCGGGCGCGGACGGGTTGTTCAAGAGTGATGTCCATGCATGTACGACCTCGCGGGAGCCTCTTGCATTACGCGAAAGCGGTGTCCAATTCATGTGACCTACGTCACAACGGCCGTTGCCTGGAACATCAGCCCGACGAACATGCGACCGATGGCCACCTCGACCCCCTCAGGAGTCCCCCAAGTCACGTACGCCACCTACGACTTGCCCTCCCTCCGGCGCTTGCCGACCACCCCCCGCCACCCCTCCCCGAAGACACTGGCATATGCCAGAAGCACCACCGAATCGTGTGTTGCCATATCCCTTACACGCCGTCGCAGGCTGTGCAACAGTCGTAACGGCCCTCGTGTCAGCCTTCGCCGTACCGTCCCGCATCGGAGTCGTCATGCCGCCCCATGTCTCCGCGGACCGCTCAGCCGCCCAGCCGCCGGGCCGCGGCTCGGTCGACGCGCTGATCACGCAGACACGACGGCTCAAGGGCGACATGGACGCCGTGCGGCAGGACACCCGGAGCGACGCGGCGGACCCGCAGGGGCGCTGGCAGCGCGCGCTCTGCGACCTGGCGCTGCATCAACTCGACGACCTCGACACCCACTTGGCTCAGTTGCGGGACGGCCCGCCGCCCGTGCCGGCCGCCGAGCCCACGCCCGCCGCGCCCACCGCACCGGTGGCTTCCCGGCGCGAGTCGCTGCTGAGCCGCGTCGGCAGCGCGGAGTGGAACCTGCTGACGGACGAGGCCGTCTGGTCCGAGGAGCTCTACGGGATCGTCGGCCGCGACCCCGCCGCTCCCCCGCTCACCCTGGACGAACTGCCCGCGCTCGTCCTCGACGAGGACCGGCCGAAGCTGACGGCGATGGTCACGGACTGCCTGATCGACGCCCGTCCCATCGACGGCGAGTTCCGCGTCGTGCGACCGGACGGCGAGCACCGCACGGTGCACATGATGGGCGAGCCCGTGCTCGACGCCGAGGGCGGCACCACCTCGATGTGGGCCGTGCTGCGGGACGTCAGCGAACTGCGCCGCAGCCAGCGGGCGGTACGCGAGAGCCGTGACTCGCTCCAGCGGCAGCGGCACCGCGCCCAGACCGAACACCGGCTCGCGGTGGAGTTCCAGGAGGCCGTGCTGCCGCCGTGGCGCGGCTCCCCGCGCCTGCCGCACCAGGGCCCGCGCTCCCTCGACCTCGCCGCCCACTATCTGCCCGCCGCGGCGATCTCGCGCATCGGCGGCGACTGGTACGACGCGCTCGAACTCTCCGACGGGCAGACGCTGCTGAGCGTCGGTGATCTCACCGGCCACGGCCCTACCGTCACCTCGACCACGGCGATGCTGCTGGGTGCCCTGCGCGGAATGGCCATGGCGGGCACCCGGCCGGCCCAACTGATGTCCTGGCTGAACCAGTTACTGGACGCCACGGTCCAACCGGCCCTGGGCAGCGCGGTCTGCTGCCGCTACCGGCCGGACACCCGCACCCTGCTGTGGGCGCAGGCCGGACACCCCGCCCCCTTGCTGTTCCGCGACGGGACGGGACGCCGGCTGGACGCACCCCAGGGCGTGCTCCTCGGAGCCACCGCACGCGCCGCCTACGGGCAGGCCGAGGAGACCCTCGAAGAAGGCGACCTCCTTCTGCTGCACACCGACGGGCTGGCACCCGCCGACCGCCTCCTCGGCCTGGCCCCCCGTCTGGACAGGGCGCGCACCGCACAGGAGTGCGTGCGGATGGTCGTGGAGGAGTGCGGCGAGAGCGAACGCGCCGACGACGCCTGCGTGCTGGTCGCCCGGGTCACCCGGTGAGCTGAACGACCGACGACAACCCGCTCACACCCGGGTGCCGTCGCCCCCCGTGGCGCCCCTGCCGCCCTTCTGCTTCGGCAGCGCCAGCCTGATCTCCTCCCGCAGTTCACTGATCCTCGGGTAGCCCGCGTACTGCGCGGTGAGCCGGTACATCTGGCTCAGCCGGTCCCAGGTGCGCCGGGACGAGTTCGACCCCATCGACATCAGGGCCAGCCGCGCGAACCGGTCCGCCTGCTCGGGGTCGTCGGCGATGAAGCAGGCGGACGCCATGGACAGATGGTCGAAGATCTTCGACCGTTCCCGCCCGTCGACGCGCAACGCCAGCGCCTGCTCCGCGTAGTACTGGGCATGCGCGGCCGCCTGTGGCTCGAACTCGGCCAGCGTGCGGTAGGCCAGCGCCTGCATGCCGTACAGATCCTCGTCCTTGAAGGTCTGCATCCAGGACGGCGGTGTGATGTCGCCCTTGTCGGAGACGAAGAGGTCCTCCGCCCGGCCGAGGGTACGGCGCATGGCCTGGCCCTTGCCCATCGACGCCTGCGCCCAGGCCTCGATGGTGTGGAACATCGCCCGGGTGCGCGCGGTCACGTTGTCGCCGGATCCGGACTGGGCGAGTTTCATCAGGTCGAGGGCCTCGTCGGGCCGCCCGAGGTGGACCATCTGACGGGCCGCCCGGGAGAGCGCCTCGCCGGCCCGTGGGCGGTCACCGCCCTCTCGTGCGGCATGGGCGGCGATGACGAAGTACTTCTGGGCCGTGGGCTCCAGACCGACGTCGTGCGACATCCAGCCCGCGAGGACGGCGAGGTTGGCCGCGACGCCCCACAGGCGCCGCTGGAGATGGGAGGGGTGGCGGTAGGCGAGGATCCCGCCCACCTCGTTGAGCTGTCCCACCACGGCCTTGCGTTGCAGCCCGCCTCCGCGGGCCGCGTCCCAGGCCCGGAACACCTCCACCGAGCGTTCGAGTTCGTCCACCTCCTCCGTTCCGATGGGGGCGGCCTCGTAGCGGTCGAACCCGGCGGGGTCGGCATGGTGGAGGAGGGGGTGGTCGATGACAGGAGCGTCGGAGGAGAGGGTGGGGTCGGTGTGCAGCCACTCGTACATGGCACTGCTGAGAGCTGATCCCGCGGCGAGCGCGGCACCCGCGCCCACCAAGCCGCGTCGGTTGAGCATGAGGTCCATTCCCGTGAATTCGGTGAGGACCGCAGCAGTCCGTTCGGGCGCCCACGGCACATCGTCGGGATGTTCCACACTCCCGCCGCCGGGCCGATTCCCTGTACGCCCGTGCCGGACCAGACCGAGGTCCTCGATGGTCACGACACGGCCGAGACGCTCGGTGAACAGGGCCGCCAGCACCCGCGGTACCGGATCACGCGGGATCTCTCCCATGTCGATCCACCGCCGCACCCGGGAGGTGTCGGTCGACAGCTGGGGGTGGCCCATGGCCGCCGCCTGCCGGTTGACCAGCCTCGCGAGTTCCCCCTTGGACCAGCCGGCCAGGCCGAACAGGTCCGAGAGGCGGGTGTTGGGTTGTCCGCTCACGTCAAGCCCCCAGGTTCTCGGCTGAGTTGACAGTAGCCCGGTGAAAGTTGCCGGGCGACTATTCGCCAGGGTTCGCCAGGGTTCGCCAGATGGTGTGCCACTGGGCGACGGGTGTCAGGTAGGAAAGCGCCACCCCGACCCGGTCGCCGAGGGACACTCCCCAGGGTGTACCCGAAAGGACCGGTCGGGGCAGCGTTCTGACGTCCGGCACACGAAGGGATCTGTTTCTCCCATGTACGCAGCATCGTCCTCCGTGTCCGCCCCGCCCCGGTCGCTGCACACCCGCCCGGGCGGCGGCGGCCCCTACCTCGACCCCGCCGCGCGGTCCGCGGGTCCCGTACTCGGCGCCGGTCCTGCCCGGCGCCCCGCGGGGCTCGGCACCCAGCCCCTCAGCGGGAGACTCGACCTGTCCGGCCCCCAGGGCGCCCAGCTGCGCACGGCGATCGCGTCCGTGCACCGGATCTGCCCGGAGTTCGCGCCGGTCCAGGTGCTGCGCCGCAGCGGACGCTCGGTGCTGCTGGTCGGCACGACCGGCCGCAGCACGGCGGTCGCCAAGTGTTTACTCGACCACTCCCCCGTATGGGCCGAACAATTCCGGCACGAAATAGCCGCGTACCGCACGTTCGTCCGGCACCGCCCTCCGGTGCGGGCGCCGAGACTGATCGCGGCGGACCCGGACAACTGCACACTGGTGATCGAGCGGATGCCCGGCCGGGTGGCGGCACTCCAGCGGCACCCCACCGAGGCCCCGCCGCGGGCCGACGTCCGGGCGGCACTCGGCGCGGTCTGCCGGCTCAACGCCTGGCGGCCGCCGGCGGGGACGTTCGACGCCCCGCTGGACTACGCCGCCCGGATCTCCCGCTACCACGAGCTGGGTCTGCTCACCGACCGGGACCTCGGCGACCTCCAGAAGCTGCTGCACGGCATCGCGGCCACCGCGGGCCGGCAGGGCATGGGCCAGTTCTGTCACGGCGACGCCCTCCTGTCGAACATCCTTCTCTCACCGGCCGGTCCAGTGCTGGTGGACTGGGAGCACGCGGGTTGGTATCTGCCGGGCTACGACCTGGCGACCCTGTGGTCGGCGCTGGGCGACGCGCCGGTGGCGCGCCGTCAGATCAGCCAGATCGCCCAGTCGGCGGGCCCGGCCTCCCGGGACGCCTTCCTGGTGAACCTGATGCTGGTGCTGACCCGCGAGATCCGTACCTACGAGACGGCCGTGCAGCGTTCGATGCACGACGTCACCCCGCCGGCTCCGGGGGGCCATCCGGGGGGCACGCCGTCCGGCGAGGAACAGCGCCTGCTGCTGCGACGGCTGCACGACGACTGCCAGCTGGCCCGCCGGGCCGTACGCGCGGCGGTCGGCACCCGCTGAGGGGACGGGGGGTCCGAGGTTGCGCCTGAACGGCGGCGCGCCGCGGGCCCCCGGGGTGCGTCAGCGGTGTCTTGGCACGGGAAATCTCGTGTCTGTGGGCATGATTGACGGGTTGTCGGCAAGCCGCTGGCAGATGGCTCATGTCCGGCCCCGCACGCCCCGCCCGCTCGTCCCAGGAGGCCGCATTGCGAAAACCCGTCACTCACCCCGGACCTGGCAGACCCACCCGTAGAGCCGCAGGCGCCATGGCGTCGGCGGCTCTCCTGCTCCCGCTGCTCGGCGCGGCCTCCCCGGCCGAGGCCACCGGTCCCTCGGCCTCCCTGGCTGCCGGGGCGACCAGCCTCCAGCGGGCCTTCGCCGTCGCGGCCGCCGAGTACCACGTGCCGCGGAGCCTGCTGCTGGGCGTCTCCTATCTCCAGTCCCGCTGGGACACGCACGGCGGAGCGCCGAGCGTGACCGGCGGCTACGGACCGATGCACCTCACCGACGCGCGTACCGCGCTCGCCGCGGCACCGCACCACAGCCAGGGCGCGGAGGACGCCCGTGGCGACAGCGCCCGCCCGGCCCGTGTCCCGCAGACGAGTCTCCCGGCGGGCGAGGAGCTCCCGGCCCGGCTGCGCACCCTGCCGAGGGCGGCGGAGCTGACCGGCCTGAGCGCCGAGGAGCTGCGCACGGACCCCGCGGCCAACATCGCGGGCGGCGCCGCGCTCCTGGCCGCCGCGCAGCGCGGCCTGGGCGAGCCGCTGAGCGGTGACCCGGCGGACTGGTACGGCGCGGTGGCGCGCTTCTCTGGCGCGGACGACCGCGCGACGGCCGCCGGTTACGCCGACGACGTCTTCGACGTGCTCCGCACCGGCGCGGAGCGCAACACCGACGCCGGTGGGCCGGTCGCCCTGGCCGCCGTGCCGGACCTGGCCCCGCGGACCGCCCAGCTGCGGAAGACCGGCCTGCGCACGGCCTCCACGGCCGGCACCGAGTGCCCGACGACGGTGTCCTGCGAGTGGATCCCGGCGCCGTACGAGCAGTTCGGCGACAACGACTACGGCAACCACGACCTCGGCGACCGGCCCGCAGCGCCGAGCATCAAGTACATCGTCGTGCACGACACCGAGGGCGGCTGGGAGGGGGTGCTGAACATGGTCCAGGACCCCACCTATGTGTCCTGGAGCTACACCCTGCGCTCCACCGACGGGCATGTCGCCCAGCATGTGAAGGCCAAGGACGTGGCCTGGCACGCGGGCAACTGGTACGTCAACGCCAAGTCGATCGGCCTGGAGCACGAGGGCTTCCTCGCCCAGCCGGACTCCTGGTACACGGAGGCGATGTACCGGTCGTCGGCGCGTCTGGTGAAGTACCTGGCCACGCGGTACGGCATCCCGCTGGACCGGCAGCACATCCTGGGTCACGACAACGTGCCCGGGCCGACCACCGCGGCCGTCTCCGGGATGCACACCGACCCGGGCCCCTACTGGGACTGGCGGCACTACTTCGAGCTGCTGGACCGGCCCTTCGCGGCGACGGCGCGCAGGAGCGGCGCTCTGGTGACGATCCGGCCGGACTACCTCGCCAACCAGCCGGTGTACACGGACTGTGTCACCAAGGGTGAGCCGTGCGCGGCGCACGGTTCGGGCGCGGTGCGGCTGTACTCCGACCACGACGAGAAGTCGGCCCTGATCAAGGACATCGGTCAGGGCTCGGCCCCGACCACCGGCGTGAACGACACCTCCTCGCGGGTGTCCACCGGCCAGCAGTACGCGGTCGCCGACCGGTGGGGTGACTGGACGGCGATCTGGTACCTGGGTCAGAAGGCGTGGTTCCACAACCCGAAGGACCGGCCGACGGCGGTACCCGCGGCGGGCCAGGTGATCACCCCGAAGGACGGCCGCGACAGCGTTCCGGTCTACGGCCGCGCCTACCCCGAGGCGTCGGCCTACCCGGCGGGCGTCCCGGCCCAGGCGGTGTCACCGCTTCCATACGCCCTGCCGAAGGGCCAGAAGTACGTGGTCGGTGACAAGGTGCCGGGCGAGTACTACTACGCGGTCACCTTCGCCACCGGCTCGCACCGGGTGGTGACAGGTGAGGACCAGTACTACGAGATCCAGTACGGCCACCGGGTGGCGTTCGTGCGGGCCGCGGACGTGAAGCTGATGTCCTCCACGTCGTAGCGGCGCCTCAGCCCTGCTGGAACAGCTCCGCCGGGAGCGGTTTCAGCAGGGCGTACAGGTCGTCGGTGATGGGGCGGTCCCAGGCGGCGATGGTCACCAGGACGTTGTCGCTGCGGTCGAACTGCACGCAGGAGATCCGGCCCTCGGAGAGCTTGAGACGGCGTACGATCAAGAGGTTGTCGCCCTGCATCACCGGCATGTCCTCGGTGCCGACGACGGTCACCTCCTCGTCGTTCTCCAGCGCGAGCAGCAGCTGGGCGACCTCGAAGGGGACCTCGCCCTCCGCCACCTCGCGGGCCGGGGATCCCTCGGGCAGATTGCCGATGATCATCGCGGGGCCTCGGCCGCCGAAGAGGTCGTAGCGCAGGAAGACGCCCTGGCAGCTGCCGTCGGGGGCGGGCAGCAGCCCGGCACCCAGATTGCCGGGCCAGTCGCCCGGATCCATGGCCAGGACGTCGAAGTCGGGCCCGGCGGGAGTGGCGCTGCGGCGGCGGAGGAACGACATGCCGCCATGGTACGTGGACAGCGCCGTCCGGCGACCGCCGGGAGGGACGCGGTCCGTCGTCCCGGAGGTGCCGTCACTCCCCGGGTGGTGGCGGCCGACGCCTGTCCGCCCCGTTCCCGCGTCGGGTCGTCCGGTCCGGGCAGGCTCCGTGTGCCGGCCGTGCGGCCGACACACGTCTCAGGTCAGGTCGAACTCCCCCTCCCGCGCCCCCGACACGAACGCGCCCCACTCGGCGGGCGTGAAGATCAGCGAAGGGCTCTGGGGGCTGCCGCTGTTGCGCATCGCGATGAATCCCTCGACGAAGGCGATCTGGACATCCCCCCGCCCCCGGCTGCTGGACTGCCACTCGGCGTTGCTGAGGTCCAGCTCCGGCTTGTCCCAGCCCGTGAGCGGCTGCTGCTGGATGGTGCTCTCGGCCACGTCCGTGCTCCTCCCGGTTCGTCGTCCGCGAGTCAGCCTAGCGATCGGTCCCGGACGCCGACAGAGCACGTGAGGGGGACCTTTCAGGACTGAGGCGGCCGCGCTCCCACGAGCCACATGGAGAAGAACTGCGAGCCGCCGCCGTAGGCGTGCCCCAGGACCTTCCCGGCACGCTCCACCTGGTGTTCCCCGGCCTGACCGCGCACCTGGAGAGCCGCCTCCGCGAAGCGGATCATGCCGGAGGCTCCGATGGGGTTGGTGGACAGGACGCCGCCCGACATGTTGACGGGCAGGTCGCCGTCGAGCTCCGTCACCCCGGCCTCGGTCAGTTTCCAGCCCTCGCCCTCGTCGGCGAAGCCGAGGTTCTCCAGCCACATGGGCTCGTACCAGGAGAACGGCACGTACATCTCGACGGCGTCGATGTCGCGGCGCGGGTCGGTGACGCCGGCCTGCCGGTAGACGTCGGCGGCGCAGTCCCGGCCCGCCTGCGGGGACACGGCGTCCTTGCCCGCGAACAGGGTCGGTTCGCTGCGCATCGCGCCGCCGAGCATCCAGGCGGGCGGCCGGGGCGCGCGGGCGGCGCCGGCCCGGTCGGTGAGGATCATCGCGCAGGCGCCGTCGGAGGAGGGGCAGGTCTCCGAGTAGCGGATCGGGTCCCAGAGCATGGGCGAGGCCTGGACCTTCTCCAGCGTGATGTCGTGCTCGTGCAGGTGGGCGTAGGGGTTCTTCAGCGCGTTGCGCCGGTCCTTGTACGCCACCAGCGAGCCGACGGTGTCCGGGGCGCCGCTGCGCCGCATGTACGCCCGCACGTGCGGCGCGAAGAATCCGCCCGCCCCGGCGAGCAGCGGCTGCTGGAAGGGGATCGGCAGGGACAGTCCCCACATGGCGTTGGACTCGGACTGTTTCTCGAAGGCGAGGGTCAGCACGGTGCCGTGGACGCGGGCCGCGACGAGGCCCGCGGCGACGAGCGCGGTGGACCCGCCGACCGAGCCTGCCGTGTGCACCCGCAGCATCGGCTTGCCGACCGCGCCGAGCGCGTCGGCGAGGTAGAGCTCGGGCATCATGACGCCCTCGAAGAAGTCGGGGGCCTTGCCGATGACGACGGCGTCGATGTCGGCCCACGTCAGCTCGGCGTCGTCGAGGGCGCGGCGGGCGGCCTCGCGGACCAGCCCCGCGATCGACACGT
Organism: Streptomyces zaehneri; assembly: GCF_032248645.1. NCBI lineage: Bacteria > Bacillati > Actinomycetota > Actinomycetes > Kitasatosporales > Streptomycetaceae > Streptomyces > Streptomyces zaehneri. The sequence goes on along the minus strand of NZ_JASTTJ010000033.1, from coordinate 24,626 downwards.
CCCGGCGGGCCGCGACGTGCTTGGTCTGGCCGATCCCGACGACGGCCACGGGCTCCTTGCTCATCGCGGTTCCCCTTCGAGTACGGCGACCAGGTTCTGCTGGAGACACGGTCCTGAGGTGGCGTGGGCGAGGGCGCGGTCGGACTCGCCCCGGTGGACACGGGCGGCGGCCTCGCCGACGCGGATGAGGCCGGCGGCCATCATCGGGTTGGCGGCGAGGGCCCCGCCGGACAGGTTCACCCGCACGCTGTCGTCGAGCCGCAGCGCCTTGCGCAGGACGACTTCCTGGGCGCTGAACGGAGCGTGCAGCTCGGCGGTGTCGACGGGCCGTTCGAAGACGCCGGCCCGTTCCGCGGCCAGGCGGGTGGAGGGCGAGTCGGTCAGGTCGCGCACGCCGAGCGAGTGGGCCTCGATCCGGTGGTCGATGCCCCTGATCCAGGCGGGCCGGGAGCACAGTTCGCGGGCCCGCTCCCCGGCCGCGAGGATCACGGCGGCGGCGCCGTCGCCGACGGGCGGGCAGTCGCCGGTGCGCAGCGGCCGTACGACGTAGTCCCCCTGGGGGACCGCACCACGCAGCTGTGCACGGGAGTTGAGGGTCGCGACCCGGCGGCTGCGGGTACCGATCGCGGCGAGTTCACGCTCGTCGGTGTCGCCGGCGTCGATCAGGGCCTGCGCCTGGAGGGCCGCGAGGGCGACGGAGTCGGGCCACAGCGGGGCGACGTAGTACGGGTCGAGCTGGCGGGTGAGCACGTCGCGCAGGGAGCCGGGTGAGGACTTGCCGTAGGAGTAGACGAGCGCGGTGTCGGCGTCGCCGGTGAGCAGCTTGGTCCATGCCTCGTACAGGGCCCAGGCGCCGTCCATCTCGACATGGGACTCGGAGATGGGCGGCCAGGCGCCGACGCCGTCGAGGGCGAGGGTGAAGGAGAAGGCCCGGCCGGCGAGGTAGTCGCTGGAGCCGGAGCAGGTGAAGCCGATGTCGGCGGTCTTCAGGCCGGTCCGGTCCAGGACGCTGTGCAGGACCGGCATGAGCATCTCGACCTCGGAGAGCTCGTCGGTGGTGCGCAGGACGTCGGTCTGCGCGAAGGCCACCACCGCGATGTCCCGGGTCATAGCAGCTCCTTGTAGGCGTCGTAGTCCGCGTCGGGTTCGCCGGTCGGGCGGTAGTGGTCGGGGTAGCGGGCGCCGTCCGTCCACACGGGCTCTACGCGCAGGCCCATGCGTACCTGGTCGTAGGGGATGCCGCCGATGCGGGCGTGCAGGGCGAGGTCGGCGCCGTCGAGGGCGATGTGGGCGTAGACGTAGGGCACCTCGATGCCGAGATTCGCCGTATGCGCGGCCTTGATGTTGACGATGCAGAAGGTGGTGACGGTCCCGCGCGGTCCGACCTCGACCTGCTCGGCGGTCGGGACGCCGCAGGTGGGACAGGCCCCGCGCGGCGGCACGTACACCTTGCGGCAGGACGGGCAGCGCTCGCCGACGGTCCTGCGGTCGGCGAGGGAGTTGATGTAGGCGCTCTGGGCGCGGCCGGGCGAGTAGGTGTAGTCGAGCCGGGCGGCGGCGACGATGCCGCCGACCGGGTCCGCGAACTCGCCGGTGCTGCCCGTGAGTTCGGCCGGCTCGCCGTCGTAACGCTCGAAGCAGGCGATGTCGGTGATGGCGCCGGTGCGTTCCTCGGCCCAGCGGATCCGGACGCGCATTCCGGTGTGCACGGCGTCGGGGCCGGGGGCGTCGAGGGCGTGCAGGAGGGCGGTGTCGGCGCCGTCGAGCCGGACCAGGACCCAGGCGAAGGGGGTGGTAAGGGGCTGTCCGCGGCGGGGGGCGTGGTTCCAGGCCCAGGTGGTGACCGTGCCGGTGGGGGCGACCTCGACCAGGTCACGCAGTTCGTCGGCGGTGACCGGGTCGTATTCGACGGGCGGGACGAGGGTGCGGCCGTCGGTGGCCGTCACCCCGAGCACGACCCGCTCGCGCAGACCGGTGAGAAAGGCGCTCTGGACGGGGCCGAGGGACCGGGTGAAGGGGAACTCGACGACAAGCGGCGCTTTGAGAACTTCGGGCATCGGGGCTGCCTCCTCGGGAAGCCGACGTCAGCGGGAGCGCCCCGAAAGGGGCGCGGGGCGGTACCGCGTGCGGCTCCGCCGCGTGGGCGCGACCAGCCACGACGGACCCGCAGCAGGGCGAACGGCGCTTGCCACCACTCACCCGGCGGAGCATCACGCACGCCGGTAGACCGCCGGCCTCTTCTCGGCGAAGGCGCGGGCGCCTTCCTTCGCGTCGTCGGTGTCGAACACCGGCCAGCCCCGGGCGAGTTCGGCGGCGAGCCCGTCGGTCTCGGTCAGATCGGCGGCCTCGTACACGGACGCCTTGACGGCCTCCACGGCGAGTGGCGCGCAGGCGTTGACGCGTTCGGCGATCTCCAGGGCCTTGTCCAGGGCGGTGCCGTCGGGCACGACATGCCCGATCAGCCCGATGCCGGCGGCCTCGCGGGCGGTGTAGGGCCGGGCGGTGAGCAGCATCTCCAGGGCGTGGGTGCGCGGGATCTGGCGCGGCAGCCGGACCGTCGAGCCGCCGATCGGGAAGAGGCCGCGTTTCACCTCGAAGAGCCCGAAGGTGGCGGACTCGCCCGCGACGCGGATGTCGGTTCCCTGGAGCATCTCGGTGCCGCCCGCCACGCAGTACCCCTCGACGGCGGCGATCACCGGCTTGCGGGGGCGGTGGTGGCGGAGCATCGCCTTCCAGTGCAGGTCGGGGTCGGCCTTGAGCCGGTCGCGGTGCTGTTCGCCTTCCATGCCGCGGCCGGCCAGGGCCTTGAGGTCCATGCCGGCGCAGAAGGAGCCGCCCGCGCCGGTGAAGACGATCGAACGGACGGAGTCGTCCGCGTCGGCCTCGAGCCAGCCGTCGTACAGACCGACGAGCATGGCGATCGAGAGCGCGTTCCTGGCCTCCGGTCTGTTGAGCGTGAGCACGAGTGTGGCGCCCTCGCGGCGCACGGTGAGGTGTTCGGTGCCGCCCATCGCAGGTCTCCCCTCGGAAAGAACGAAAACAGGTTGCAGGAGGCGTGATGGCAGTTCAAGGGTTTTCTGACAGTCAGTCAGATTTATTGGCGCGAGCCCTTCCCACTTGCCGCCCCCTTTGCTCAGATGACCGACGAACCGTCGGAGAAGCAGGCCCCCGGTCAGGAGGAGCGGTGGAGTACAACCTTGCCGACCTGTTCGAGTCGGTCGTCGACGTGGCGGCGGACCGTGAGGCCCTCGTGTACGTCGACCACCCCGGCACGGGCGCGGAACGCCGTCTGACGTACGCGGAGCTGGACGCCGCGGCCAACCGCGTCGCCCACCACCTCCTCGACAGCGGGATCCGCCCTGGCGAGCACCTCGGCCTGCATCTGTACAACGGCGTCGAGTACCTCCAGACGGTGCTCGGCTGCCTCAAGGCGCGGATCGTGCCGGTCAACGTCAACTACCGTTACGTGGAGGAGGAGCTGGTCTACCTCTACCGGGACGCGGACCTCGTGGCGCTCGTCTTCGACGCGGAGTTCACGGACCGGGTGGCGGCGGCGCTGCCGCAGACTCCGGGGCTGCGGCACCTGATACGGGTGGGGCCGTCGGGTGACGGCATCACCTCCTTCGCGGACGCCGAGGCGGGCGGCTCTCCCGAGCGCGGCTTCCCGGCCCGTTCCGGCGACGACCAGTTCATCATCTACACCGGCGGCACAACGGGGCTGCCCAAGGGGGTGATGTGGCGTCAGGAGGACCTGTTCTTCTCGGGTCTGGGCGGCGGCTCACCCACCGGGGAGCCGGTGAAGAAGCCGGAGGAGATCGCCGAGCGGGTCGCGGCCGGCGGCACGGGGATCACCTTCTTCCCCACCCCGCCGCTGATGCACGGCACCTCCACCCTCACCGCCTTCATCGGCTTCAACTTCGGCCAACGCGTGGTGATCCACCGCAAGTTCGTGCCCGAGGAAGTGCTGAGGACGATCGAGCGGGAGAAGGTCACCAGCATCTCCCTGGTGGGCGACGCGATGCTGCGGCCGTTGATCGACGCGCTCGAAGGCCCCCTGAGGGGCACGGACTGCTCGTCGGTGTTCAGCGTGTCCTCGTCGGGCGCGATCATGTCGGACACGGTCCGCCGCCAGTTCCGGGCGCTGATGCCGAACGCGATGCTGCTGAACAACTTCGGCTCCTCCGAGTCCGGGTTCAACGGCACGGCGACGGAGGACTCGGGGCCCGAGCGCGGCTTCCGGGTGCGCGTCAACTCCCGTACCCGGGTCGTTGATCCGGCCACCCACGAGCCGGTCGCCGCAGGCGAGGTCGGGCGGGTCGCCCAGTGCGGCCACGTGCCGCTCGGCTACTACAACGACCCCGCGAAGACGGCCGAGACCTTCTTCCGCAAGGACGGCGAACGCTGGGTGCTGCTCGGCGACATGGCGACCGTCGACGAGGAGGGCGTGGTCGTGGTCCTCGGGCGCGGCTCGCAGTGCATCAACACCGGGGGCGAGAAGGTGTACCCCGAGGAGGTCGAGCAGGCGCTGAAGTCCCATCCGGACGTGTACGACGCGTTGGTGGCCGGGGTGCCGGACCCGACGTGGGGCAACCATGTGGCGGCTGTCGTGCAGGTGCGCGACGGCGCCGCGCGGCCCTCGCTGGAGGACATCCAGCGTCACTGCCGCTCCCGGCTCGCCGGCTACAAGATCCCGCGTCAGCTGGTGGTCGCGGAGGCCATCCGCCGTTCGCCGAGCGGGAAGGCGGACTACCGGTGGGCGCGCGAGGTGGCGGTCGCCGAGGACCGCTGACCCGGCCGGGCGGTCGGCCGCGTGGTGTCAGCCCCAGGGCGTGACCGTCAGCCGGATGCTCGCCCCCTCCCCCAGGATCGGCGCCGCCGTCGCGGGGAGGGGGACGTGGGCCAGCCAGACGCCACCGCGGGGGTCTTCGTCGCCGCACGGCGTACCGGTGGGCCGGTGTTCCCAGATGGCGCCGGGCAGGTCCGAGTTCCAGACGGCCCAGACACCCGGGCCCGGCTCGGCGGAGCCGACGTCGACCACGAGGATGTCGGCGAAGTCCGCGGTCTGTTCGAGGTGGTCGGTGAAGCGCAGGATCCCGTCCCGCTCCCGCAGCGACAGGATCCGCAGGTGCAGCGCGTAACGCAGCGTGGGGCTCTCCGGGGGCCGGGGCGCCTTGCTGTTGAGGAAGGTCGTCGCCAGGGGGACGGGCTCGGCGGCCGTGCCGTCGCCGTGCGGTTCCGGCAGCTGGATCGGGCACCAGTGGGCGGCCAGCTGTTCGTGCATCACGCTGGGCAGCCCGCGCACGGCCAGCCGCACCTCGGCCTGCCAGCTGGTGCCGCGACTCTCCCGGCTCTCCCGGGGCAGCCGGACGCCGACCAGGTCGGCCTGGACCCGCAGGTCGCCGAAGAGGAAGCGCTGGAGGTTCTGGTAGCCCTCCTCGGAGTTGACGAGTCCGTAGCGTCCGCTGTGACTGCGGTGGACGAACGCCCGGTGCGCGTGGGGCACCTGGGCGTTGTCGATCTGCACCAGCCCGTCGCTGCGCGCGCCGACGGCACGCGCGGACAGGCCGTGGGCGACGTCGTAGTCGGTGGGATCCGTGCCCACCAGGCAGAAGACCCGGTGCGGCGGGAATCCGCCCTCGGGGATCTCCCGCGGGTCCCAGTTCTTCGGCGGACCACCGTCCTCCCGCAGCGAGTCGGGCGTGAGGTACTCGTACATGCGCCGGGGGGCGAAGACGTCGGCGCCGCTGATGCCGGTGGCGGCCATCAGCCGCTCGACGAGACCGAACCCGACGTCGAAGGCGATGCCCCCGTGCGGTGTGCCGTAGGTGAAGAACCTGTCCACGTGGTCCGCCGGATCCTCGCCCAGCTCGGGGAGGATCTTCTGGATCAGACAGCGGCAGACGAGGCCGCCCATGGAGTGGGCCACGAGGTGGACCCGCGGCGCGCCGCTCTTCTCCTTGAGTTTCCTCACGAGGCGGAGCAGGTCCTCGGCCGCGTCCTTGAGGCGGAACTTCCTGGGACTCGTGCCCCAGGTGCTCGCCGAGACGTCGTAGAAGCGGTGGATCCAGATGCTGTCGGAAGGGATCTGGTCGTGCGTGTCCAGGTAGGTCTCCTGGCCGCCCTGCACCAGGATCCGATACCCCTCGTCGAGATGCAGCCGCAGCAACGGGCTCTCGAACTGGTGGAACGCGGGTTTGTCGTCCGGTCCGACGCGCACGTGCGTCGATCCCTCGTTGAAGCCGTAGAAGGGGTCCTGGACGGCACTGTTGATTCCCGAGGTGTCGCCCGCGAGTCCCCTCACGTACACGATGGGGAGCTTCGGCTGGTCGGGCATGGCCCACTCCGCGGCTCGAGTTCGCTGGTGGAGGCACCCTCAAGTCTAGGCGGGCGGGCCCGAACCGGCGACCGGTGCGGCGGCGAGGAAGGCACCGACGCGTCCGGCGAAGCACTGCGGGTCGTCCAGCCACGGATAGTGGCCGGCACCGGGCTGTACGGCGAACTCGGCGTTCGGGAAGGCGTCGGCGAGGAGCCGGGCGAGTGCGGGCCGGGGACCGCCGTCCACCTCGCCGGCGAGCACCAGGACCGGGACGGCCACGGCCGCGAGGGCGGCCCGCAGGGCGGGCGGGTCGAAGGCCTCCGGGTCCAGGAACGCCTTCTCCGCCTCGGAGTTGGTCTGCCCGTCCGCGGCGGCGTCGTGAGCGCGGGCGGCGGCGTCCCACCGGCCGTGGAAGAAGGCTCCGACGACCTCCCAGTCGGGATCGCCCCCGCCCGCGAGCCACGCCTCGAACGCCGGGTACGCCGTGCCGAACCAGGGTTCGTCCGTGCGCAGCCGAGCCGCCGTCAGCCGGTCCTCGGCCGTGGCCGGCCGGCCCAGGGCCCACGGCGTGGCGGTGATCAGCGCGAGCCGCGACACCCGGTGCGGATACCGGGCCGCGTACAGCAGCGCGAGACTGCCGCCCGCCGAGTGGGCGAGCACGTCGATCCGCTCCTGTCCCAGCCGCAGGCGCAGCGCCTCGACGTCGTCGACCTGCCGGTCGCAGCGGTAGGTCGCCGGGTCGGCCGGGACGGCGGAGTCGCCGGTGCCCCGCAGGTCGAGGAGGACGAGGCGGCGGTGGGCGGCGAGACCGCCGAGGTCGCCGAGGTAGGCGGAGGCGCGCATGGGTCCGCCGGGCAGGACGACGAGGGGCTCGCCCTCGCCCCGTACGTGGTAGGCGAGCTCGGTCCCGTCCGGGGCGGTGAAGGTCGGCATGCCCCGATCCTCGACGGGGACCGGACCGGTCCGCAACGGAGTTCACCCGGACGAAAGTCACCGCCGCCCTCTTGCCTGCGGCCGGCCGGCCTGGATTACTGATCCCGAGGAAGATCGACCGAATGATCGGTCGTCCGTATTGGCATGGTTCGATGGCCGTGTCGGCGTGGTCCGACGAGGGTGACCAGGGTGATGAGGGAGAAAGCCCCATGACGGATGCGAGGAACCTGCTGGACGAGGGCGAGCGCCTCGACGAGGACGCCCTGCGCGCCCTGCAGTTGGAGCGGCTGCGGGCCTCACTGCGCCACGCGTACGCCCATGTGCCCTTCTACCGCGAGTCCTTCGACAAGGCGGGCGTCCACCCCGACGACTGCCGCGCCCTCGGCGACCTGTCCCGCTTCCCGTTCACCACCAAGGCCGACCTGCGCGAGCACTACCCGTACGCGATGTTCGCCGTGCCCCGGGACCGCATCCGCCGCATCCACGCCTCCAGCGGCACCACCGGCCGCCCCACGATCGTCGGCTACACGGACGCCGACCTGGCCATGTGGGCCGACATGGTGGCCCGTTCACTCCGCGCGGCCGGCGGCCGGCCCGGCGACACGGTCCATGTGGCCTACGGCTACGGCCTGTTCACCGGCGGCCTCGGCGCCCACTACGGTGCCGAACGCCTCGGCTGTACGGTGATCCCCGCGTCCGGCGGCATGACGTCCCGTCAGGTGCAGTTGATCCTGGATCTCGAGCCCCGGATCATCATGGTGACCCCCTCCTACATGCTCACGTTGCTCGACGAGTTCGAACGCCAGGGCGTCGATCCGCGCTCCACCTCGCTGCGGGTGGGTGTCTTCGGCGCCGAGCCGTGGACGGAACGGATGCGCCAGGAGATCGAGGACCGGTTCGCGATCGACGCCGTCGACATATACGGGCTGTCGGAGGTGATCGGTCCCGGGGTCGCGCAGGAGTGCGTGGAGACGAAGGACGGCCTGCACATCTGGGAGGACCACTTCTATCCCGAGGTCGTCGACCCGATCACCGGCGAGGTGCTCCCGGAGGGCGAGGAGGGCGAACTGGTCTTCACCTCGCTGACCAAGGAGGCGATGCCGGTCGTCCGCTACCGCACCCGTGACCTGACCCGGCTGCTGCCGGGCACGGCCCGGGTCTTCCGGCGGATGCGGAAGGTGACCGGACGCAGCGACGACATGGTCATCCTGCGCGGGGTGAACCTCTTCCCCACCCAGATCGAGGAGATCGTGCTGCGCACGCCGGGCGTGGCGCCCCACTTCCAGCTCCGCCTGACCCGCGAGGGCCGCCTCGACGCCCTCACGGTCCGCGCGGAGGCACGCCCCGACGCGACCCCCGAGGACCGTGACACGGCCGCGCGCACCATCGCGGCGGCCGTGAAGGACGGGATCGGTGTGTCGGTCGGCGTCGAGATCGTCGATCCGGAGTCGCTGGAGCGGTCGGTGGGCAAGCTCAGGCGGATCGCGGACCTGCGGAAGTCATGACGCGAACCGTTCGCGCAGCTCCCGCTTGAGGATCTTGCCGCTGGCGTTGCGTGGCAGCTCCGCCACGAACAGCACCCGCTTCGGTGCCTTGAAGTGAGGAAGGTTCTCGCGGGCGTGGGCGACGAGTTCCTCCTCGGTGACCTCGCCGCGCGCCACGACCACGGCCGTGATCACCTCGATCCACTTCTCGTCGGGCAGGCCGATCACGGCGGCCTCGGCGACGGCGTCGTGGGTGTACAGCGCGTCCTCGACCTGGCGGGAGGCGACCAGCACCCCACCGGAGTTGATGACGTCCTTCACCCGGTCGACGATCGTGAAATAGCCGTGGGCGTCGCGCACGGCGAGGTCGCCGGAGTGGAACCAGCCGTCGCGGAAGGCGGCCTCGGTCTCCTCGGGCTTGTCCCAGTAGCCCTCGCACAGCTGCGGGGACCGGTAGACGATCTCACCGGCCGTGCCGTCGGGCACGTCCTTGCCGTTCTCGTCGACGACACGGGCGTCCACGAACAGGACCTGGCGCCCGCAGGAGTCCAGCCGGCCCTTGTGCTCGTCGGGGGCGAGGACGGTGGCGAGCGGACCGATCTCGCTCTGCCCGAAGCAGTTGTAGAAACCCAGCTTCGGCAGGCGTTCACGCAGCCGCTCCAGTACGGGCACCGGCATGATCGACGCCCCGTAGTACGCCTTGCGCAGCCCGCTCAGGTCACGGGTCGCGAAGTCGGGGCGGTTGGCCAGGCCGATCCACACGGTCGGCGGCGCGAAGAGGCTGTCGACGCGGTCCGCCTCGATCAGGTCGAAGAGACGGTCGCCGTCGGGCCCGTCCAGCACGATGTTCGTCGCGCCCACCGCGAGGTACGGCAGCAGGAACACGTGCAGCTGCGCCGAGTGGTACAGCGGGAGGGAGTGCGCGGGGCGGTCGCCGGCGCTCAGGTCGAGGGCGGTGATCGCGCTCAGGTACTCGTGCACCAGGGCGCGGTGGGTCATCATCGCGCCCTTGGGCAGAGCCGTCGTGCCCGAGGTGTAGAGCAGCTGCACCAGGTCCTCGGAGCGCGGCTCGGGACCGTCGTAGGCGGGAGTCGCGGGCAGCCGGGCGAGGAGCGAGTCGTCCGCGTCGCGCAGCGCGAGCGTCCGGGTGCCGGCCGGGAGCCGGCCGGCCAGGTCCGGGTCGGTGAGGACCAGCGCGCTGCCCGACTGGCGGACGATGTACGCCAGGTCCTCGCCGGTCAGGTTCTGGTTGACGGGGACGTGCACCAGTCCCGCGCGGGCGCAGGCGAGGAAGGCGATGAGGTAGGCGTCGGAGTTGTGCCCGTAGGCGCCGACCCGGTCGCCGGCGGCGAGACCCTCGCCGAGCAGGACGCTCGCCGCGCGCGAGACGGCCTCGTCGAGTTCCTCGTAGGTCCAGGTGCGGTCGCGGTACTCCACCGCGACGCGTGCCGGGGTGCGGCGGGCGCTGCGCCGCAGCACCCCGTCGACCGTGCTGCCATGTCCGGGCGTCATGACTCATGATCCTCGGGTGGCGGCCGGGGCGGGTCAAGTCGTCGGCGGGCCTGGATGCCGGCCGGGCCGTCGCGGTGGCGCCCGCTCCGGGGGGACGGGCGCCCCACGCGTCACACGTCTCCCGGGCCCCGCTCAGACGGGCCGGGTCCGTCCCTCCCAGTACGGCTCCCGCAGCCGCCGCTTGTAGAGCTTGCCGTTGGGGTCGCGGGGCATCTCGGTGATGAAGTCGATGCTCCTGGGCCGCTTGTAGCCGGCCAGCCGTTCGGCGCAGTGGCCGAGGAGCGCGGCGGCGAGGTCGGGTCCGGGCGCGTGGCCGGGGGCCGGTTCGACCACGGCCTTCACCTGCTCGCCCCAGTCGTCGTGCGGGATGCCGAAGGCGGCGGCGTCGGCGACGGCGGGGTGGGCGAGCAGCGCGGACTCGATCTCGGCGGGGTAGATGTTGACGCCGCCCGAGATGATCAGGTCGATCTTGCGGTCGCGCAGGAAGAGGTAGCCCTCCTCGTCGAGCACGCCGAGGTCGCCGACGGTGAAGAAGTCGCCGATGCGGTTCTTCCGCGTCTTGTCGGCGTCCTTGTGGTAGGCGAAGCCGCCGGTGGTCATCTTCATGTAGACCGTGCCGAGTTCGCCGGGCGGCAGGCGGTTGCCGTCGTCGTCGAAGACCGCCAGTTCGCTGATGGGCCAGGCCCTGCCGACCGTGCCGGGCTTCTTGAGCCAGTCCTCGGCCGTGGCGAAGGCACCGCCGCCCTCGCTGGCCGCGTAGTACTCCTCCACGCAGGTGCCCCACCAGTCGATCATCGCCCGCTTCACATGGTCGGGGCAGGGCGCGGCACCGTGGATGGCGTGCCGCATGGACGACACGTCGTAGCGGGCCCGGACGTCCGCCGGGAGGGCCAGCAGACGGTGGAACTGGGTCGGGACCATATGGGTGTGGGTGCACCGGTGGGTGTCGATGAGACGGAGCATCTCCTCGGGCGTCCACTTGTCCATCAGGACCAGGGGGTGGCCGATGTGCAGGGACGCGGCCGCGAACTGGAGCACCGCCGTGTGGTAGAGCGGCGAGCACACGAGATGCACGTTGTCGTCGAACGGCCGGACGCCGAAGATGCCGAGGAATCCGCCGAGGTAGGCCTCCTCGGGCAGCTTGCCGGGCAGCGGGCGCCGGATGCCGCGCGGGCGGCCCGTCGTGCCCGAGGTGTAGTTCATGACCCAGCCGAGGGTGCGGTCGGCGGGCGGCGACTGCGGTTGTCCGTCGAGGAGTTCGGCGTACGGCCGGAAGCCCTCGACCGCGCCGACGGAGTACCGGTGCGTGGCGGGGAGACCGGCCTCGTCGGCGGCCCGGCGTGCCTGGTCGGCGAACCGCTCGTGGGCGAGGAGGACCTTGACTCCGGAGTCGGAGACGATCCAGGCGATCTCGGGGCCCACCAGGTGGTGGTTGACGGGAACGAGGTAGAAGCCGGCCTGGGTGGCGGCGAGGTGGGCGGTGAAGAACTCGGCCGAGTTGGGCAGGACCACGGCGAAGGCGTCGCCGCGCTCCAGACCGGCGGCGCGCAGTCCGTGCACGAGCCGGTTGGCGGCGGCGTGCAGACGTCCGGCGCTCCACTTCTCTCCGTCCGGCGCGATCAGGACCGTGCGGTCGGGGTCCTGGGCCGCCTGGGCCCAGAAGCCCGCGGGGGGTGTGCTGGTGGTCATGTGCCGCTCCTTCCGGCGATGCGGTTGACGCGGTCCACGGCCCGTTCGAAGCCGCGGGTGAGGTCGTCGAAGACGGCCTGGACGCTGCGGACGTCGTTCATCCGGCCGACGATCTGACCGACGGGCGTGCCGAGCAGGGGGTCGACCTCGTACTTCTGGATGCGTGAGACGGCCTCGGCGACGAGCAGGCCCTGGAGCGGCATGGGAAGGGTCCCGGGCCCGTCGTCGGCGTCCCAGGCGTCGGTCCACTCGGTACGCAGCTGGCGGGCGGGTTTCCCGGTGAGGGCGCGGGAGCGGACCGTGTCGCCGGAGCCGGCCGCGAGGAGCTTGCGGGTGAGGGCGGATGAGTGCAGATCGGCCTCGGCGGTGGTCAGCCAGACCGATCCGAGCCAGACGCCCTGGGCGCCCAGCGCGAGGGCGGCGGCGACCTGCTGTCCGCTGCCGATGCCGCCGGCGGCGAGGACCGGCAGCGGGTCGACGGCCTCGACGACCTCGGGGGTGAGCACCATGGAGGCGATCTCGCCGGTGTGGCCGCCCGCCTCGTACCCCTGGGCGACGACGATGTCGATGCCGCCCTCCTGGTGCTTGCGGGCGTGCCGGGCGCTGCCGGCGAGGGCGGCGACCAGCACGCCCCGTTCGTGGGCGCGGGCGACGACGTCGGCGGGCGGGGAGCCGAGGGCGTTGGCCAGCAGCCGGATCGGGTAGTCGAAGGCGACGTCGAGCTGGCCGCGGGCGACCTGTTCCATCCAGCCGGTGATCCGCCATCCGGACGCCTCGCCCTCGGCCAGCTCGGGCACCCCGTACTTGGCGAGGGTCTCCTGCACGAACTGCCGGTGCGCTGCGGGGATCATCGCCTCGACGTCCGCCTCCGTGACGCCTTCGACCTTCTTCGCGGGCATGACGACGTCGAGGCCGTACGGCCTGCCGTCGACATGCGCCTCGATCCAGTCGAGGTCGCGTCTGAGGTCGTCGGGCGCGGTGTAGCGGACCGCGCCGAGCACGCCGAAGCCGCCGGCGCGGCTGATGGCCGCGGCGACGGCGGGGAACGGCGTGAAGCCGAAGACGGCGTGCTCGACTCCCAGTTGCTTGCTCAGCTCCGTCTGCATGGGCGCAGGATGCCGCAGCCGGTGCGACGACGGAAGCCTCTTTCTGATACTCCGTCAGATTTGCTGTCCTCAGCCGGGCACGTGCATCCGCTGGGTGCCCACGACCGACAGCAGCCGCAGCGCCTGCTCGGACGGCGAGCTCCCGGGGCGGCCGTGTAGATGACCACCCGCTGGTCCCGGTCGGTGATGTCCAGGACATCGCAGTTCACGGTGACGAGACCGACGAGGGGGTGGTCGAAGGTCTTGCACAGGGTGGGCCGCGCCGCCACCTCGTGGGCCGCCCACAACTCGGCGAACTCCGCGCTGCCGGTGAGCAGTTCGTCTCAAGGGCGCCTGGCTGGCCATGTCCGCCGAGATCGCCGCGATCCGGGCGACGGCGGGCACCGGCGCGATCGTGAACACGTCCAGCGTCGGCAGTCTCATGGGCAACCCCTGGCTGCCCGCGTACGGCGCGGCCAAGCGGGCGCTGAACAGCCTCACCGCGTCGGCCGCCGTCACCTACGGCCCGGAGGGCATCCGGGTGAACGCCATCGCGCCCGGCACCACCCTCACCGAGACCGGCGGGCGGGGTGAGCCGTCACGCCGTGGGCGCCTCCAGCACCGCCATCGCCGCGTTGTGTCCCGGCACCCCGCTGACCCCTCCCCCGCGCACCGCGCCCGCGCCGCACAGCAGCACGTTGGCGTGCCGGGTCTCCACGCCCCAGCGGCCGGCGCCCTCCTGGGCGTACGGCCAGGCCAGGTCGCGGTGGAAGATGTTGCCGCCGGGCAACCCGAGGTCGCGTTCCAGGTCCAGCGGGGTCCGCGCCTCGACGCAGGGGCGGCCGTCGGCGTCGGTGGCCAGGCAGTCGGCGAGGGGCTCGGCGAGATGGGCGTCGAGCTGGGCGAGGGTCGCCCTCAGGAGTTCCTCGCGCACGGCGTCGTTGTCCCGCTCGAAGAGCCGGGCGGGAGTGTGCAGACCGAACAGGGTCAGCGTCTGGTAGCCCCGCGCCACGAGGTCCGGGCCGAGGATGGTGGGGTCGGTCAGGGAGTGGCAGTAGATCTCCGAGGGCGGGGCGGCGGGCAGTTCACCGGCGGCCGCCTGGGCGTGGGCGGTGGCGAGCTGCTCGTAGCCCTCGGCGATGTGGAACGTGCCGGCGAACGCCTCGCGCGGGTCGACGGAGCCGTCCCGCAGCCTGGGCAGGCGCTTGAGCAGCATGTTCACCTTGAGCTGGGCGCCCTCGGCGGGGGTGGGCGGCGCGTCGCCGGTGAGGGCCGCGAGCGCCTGCGGGGAGGCGTTCACCAGGACGTGCCGGGCGGTGGCGACGCCCTCGCCGTCGGCGGTGCGGTAGGTGACCTCCGCCGAGCGGCCGTCCGTGTCGATGCGTACGGCCTCGTGCCCGGTGGCCAGGACGGCGCCCGCCTCCCGGGCGGCGGCGGCGAGGGCGTCGGTCAGGGCGCCCATCCCGCCCACGGGTACGTCCCAGGCGCCGGTGCCGCCGCCGATCACGTGGTAGAGGAAGCAGCGGTTCTGCTTCAGGGAGGGGTCGTGGGCGTCGGCGAAGGTACCGATGAGGGCGTCGGTCAGGACCACACCCCGCACCAGGTCGTCCGTGAAGCGCTCCTCGACGGCGACGCCGACGGGCTCCTCGAACAGGGTCCGCCAGGCCTCCTCGTCGTCCACGCGGCGGCGCAGTTCGTCCCGGGTGGGCAGCGGTTCGGTGAGGGTGGGGAAGACCCGCCGGGCGAGGCGCCCGGTCATGCCGTAGAAGCGCTCCCAGGCCGCGTACTCGCGCTCGCCGCCGGTCAGCCGTGCGAACGCCTCCCGGGTGCGTTGCGCGCCGCCGCCGACGAGCAGTCCGGTGGGCCGCCCGCCGCGCTCCACGGGGGTGTACGAGGAGATGGTGCGGCCCTGGACGCGGAAGTCCAGCCCGAGGTCGGCCACGATCTTCTGCGGCAGCAGGCTGACCAGGTACGAGTAGCGGGACAGCCGGGCGTCCACGCCGGTGAACGGGCGGGTGGAGACAGCGGCGCCGCCGGTGTGGTCGAGCCGTTCCAGCACCAGCACGGACCGGCCGGCCCGGGCCAGATAGGCGGCGGCGACCAGGCCGTTGTGGCCGCCGCCGACGATCACGGCGTCATAGGCGCGGTGTCCCCGGTGATCCGCGTGTCCGTCGTGTTCCTCGTGTCCCTCGTGTGCAGGCATGGTTCTTCGTAACACGAGCCGATCAAGGTCGGCCAGAGGTGGTCACGGCCGGCGCAGCCGACCGCCAGGGAGGTCGGCAGGAGCCGAGGGCGGGGTACGCGCGGCGATGCGCGCCCGGCGGCGGTACACGGAGCCGGGCTTGGCCCGAGACCTACGCCCCGCCCGCCGCGCGGTGCTGTTGCAGCACCGCCACCCGCCGGTACAGCTCGACCGCCTCCTGGCCCCGGCCGAGCCGTTCCAGGCAGTGGGCCTCGTCGTTGCGGCCGGCGAGGGTGTCGGGGTGGTCGGCGCCCAGCAGGTGCTCACGGGCCGCGGCCACCCGCCGGTACTCGGTCAGGGCGTCGGTCCAGCGGCCCAGCCAGCCCAGGCCGACGGCCACCTCGCGGCGGCTGACCAGCGTGTCGGGGTGGTCGGCGCCGAGCACGCGCTCCCGGATGGCGCACACGTCCCGGGACTCGGCGAGAGCCTCCTCCCAGCGGCCCAGCCGGCCGAGGTTGACGCCGAGACCGTGACGGGCCCGCAGGGTCTCGGGGTGCGCCGGGCCGTGGATGCGGGTGCGGTCGTCCACGAGGTCGCGGTAGAGCTGGAGCGCCTCCGCGCTGCGGCCGAGACGGCCCAGGCTGATGCCGGTCTCGTAGCGGGCGGCGAGGGTGTCGGGGTGGTCGGGGCCGAGGGCCTGCGCGCGGGCCGCGGCGACCTCGCGGTAGGTCTGGAGCGCTTCCGGCCAGCGGCCCAACTGACCGAGGGCGTAGGCGACTTCGTAGCGGGTGACCAGGGTGTCCGGATGGACGGGGCCCAGGACGCGACCGCGGGCGACGGCCACCTCGCTCGCCATCCGGTAGGACTCCTCCAGCCGGCCGAGCCTGCTGAGGTTGAAGGCGAGGTTGTGGCGGCAGCGCAGGGTGTCGGGGTGGTCGGGGCCCGCCGTGCGCACCCGGGCGGCGAGGACCGAGGCGTACACCTGGTGGGCGTCGAAATGGCGGCCCAGCCGGCCGAGCACGTAGGCCATCTCCTGCCGGGTGGCGAGCGTGTCGGCATGGTCGGCGCCGAGCACCCGGGTACGGGCGGCGGCCACGTGCTGGTACTCGCGCAGCGCGTCGGCCGCGCGGCCGGTGCGACTCAGGGTGAAGGCGACCTCGTAGCGGCTGGCGAGCGTCTCGGGGTGGTCCGCGCCCAGCAGGTGCGCGCGTTCGGCGGCGACCGCGCGGTGCACCTCCCCGGCCTCCGCCCACCGGCCGAGCCGCCCCAGGCCGAGGCCGGCGCCGTGCCGTCCGGCGAGCGCGCTGAGCGCCTGCGGGGACGGCGTGTCCGGGGCCGGCGGGGCGGGGACCGCGCCGAGCGCCGGCCGGGGGATCCACTCGCCGGTCAGGGCCGCCCCCGCGTCCGGCGGCATGACCCGCAGCGCGGCGCCGGTGGCCTTGTGACCGGTCGTCATGCCCTGCGTCCAGGACGGCAGCCGCGGCTCGCGACCGGCGGGCCCGGTCGGCCGCGGCTCGGGCCGGGGCGTCACCAGGGTCGGTATGTACGCCGGTGCGGTGCGGCCCGCGGCGATGCGCCGGACGATCTCGCGGGCGTCCTGGGGGCGCTGGTCCGGCCCCTTCGCCAGCAGGTCCAGGATGATCCGGTCGAGATGGCCGGGCAGGTCGGGGCGGAGTTCGCGCGGGGGCCGGGGCGGGGTGTCCCGGTGGCCGACGAGGATCGCCCAGGGGTCGTCCAGGTCGAACGGCGGGGCCCCGGTGGCGATCTCGTACAGCACGCAGCCCAGCGAGTAGAGGTCACTGCGCTGGTCGACCTCCTCCCCGCCGATCTGCTCCGGCGACATGTAGTGCGGGGTTCCCATGGCGATGCCGGTGCCGGTGAGACGGGAGGTGAAGCCGATGTCGTGGCCGAGGCGGGCGATGCCGAAGTCGCAGATCTTCACCGTGCCGTCGGCGAGCCGCACGATGTTCGCGGGTTTCAGGTCGCGGTGCACCACGCCCTGCCGGTGCGTGTAGGCGAGGGCCGCGGCGACCTGGTCGGCGACCTCCACGACGTCGGCGACGGGCAGCGGCCGGCGCTCGTTGTCGTCCAGCAACTGGCACAGGTTGCTGCCGTCGAGCAGCTCCATGACCAGGAAGAGGACACCGTCGCTGTCGCCGAAGTCGTGGACGACCGTCACCCCGCGGTGCTGGAGCGCGGCCGCGACGCGGCCCTCACGCCGGAACCGCTCCCGCAGGACGCGCCCGGAGGCCGGGTCGTGGTGCGGGGCGATCGGTTTCAGGCACTTCACGGCCACCTGCCGGCCGAGGGACTCGTCACGGGCCCGCCACACCTCGCCCATGCCACCGCGCCCGATCCGGTCCAGCAGCCGGTACCGGCCCTGGATCACCCTGCTCTCCGCCATAGTGCGCCGCCGCCCCCGTTGCTTTCCGGCCCTCCCCTGGCCGGTCCAGTATGGCGGCCTATCGCCCGACTTTGAACGGGGCAGGGCGAGCTTCGGGGCCGAGCCTCGCCATGGCCCGCAGGACGTGTTGGGGCGGGAGTTGCCACCGCACACGTGCGGGAACGCAGCGCAGCAGGGTGCCCATGGCACGCAACTCCCTGGTGACGGTGGCGGGTTTCGGGGCCCGTCTGCCGTACAGCTGGTGGGCGTACGGCGGCAGGGAGGCGTACGCCAGGTGCGCCACCCGCCGCCACAGCAGGGCGCGCGCCGGGACGAGCAGCGGGTGGACCGGCGGCCGCAGCAGGAAGTCGTCCACCTCGTGCGCCTCCGCCCCGGCGGCGAGTTCGGGGCGCAGCTTCTCGAAGTACGCGTCCATGTCGGTCCGGCCGGCGGGTACCGCGTCGGGGTCGAGCCCCACCAGGCGGGCGCTGACGCGGTGTTCGGCGAGGTAGCGGTCGGCTGCGGCGTCGGAGAGGGGGTAGCCGGAGCGGCGCAGGACGTGCAGGTAGGAGTCGATCTCGGCGCAGTGCACCCACAGCAGCAGCGCGGGTTCGTCGACGCCGTACCGCTCCCCCGTGTCCGGATCGGTCGCGGACAGCAGGCGATGGATCCTGCGGACGCGGGCGCCGGCCTTCTCGGCGGCCTCGGTGGTGCCGTACGTCGTGGTCCCGACGAAGTCGGCGGTGCGCATCAGCCGGCCCCAGGCGTCGCGCCGGAAGTCGGAGTTCTGCATGACCCCGCGCACGGCACGCGGGTGGAGTGCCTGGAGGTAGAGCGCGCGGACCCCGGCGACCCACATCATCGGGTCGCCGTGCAGCTGCCAGGTCACACTCGACGGGCCGAACAGCCCGGGGTCAGCGTTCATACCGGCAGTGTGGCCAGGATCGCCGGTTGGCGCCAGGGAACGTTCGTGACCTGCAACGCGAACAGGCAGTGGGCGTCGTCGGCAGCGGGGCCGATCAGCCTCCTTCGGCGCAGGGCATCGGCCGCAACCGATACGGTCAGCCCGCTTCAGGGTTTGGTGAGAGGTCCGGCGTGCAGTGCGTTCAGGCGGCGCCGGTAGTCGTCCTCGTCGATCTCCCCGCGGGCCAGCCGCTCGCGGAGGATGTCCTCGGCGGAGGGCGTGGCCGGGGCGTGGGTGTGCTCGTGGGGCTGATTGAGGGTGCGGAAGAGCAGCACGGCGACTGTGATGATCAGCACCCAGAAGAGGATCATGCCGGCCGACATCGCGAACCAGCCCCAGCCGCCGACATCGTGGTCGTACCAGAACATCATCGCCACTCACCTGCTTCGGCCTTGTTCCGTGGCCGGATACGGAGGGCACCCAGCGACTTCTTGCCTTCACCTGCATTGTTCCGCTGCCGGGCGTGGCGGTCTGGGGCCGAATGGTCCAGGGCCGACGGGCCATAGCGCCCCTGTCAGGCAGGGGTGGCCGGGCTGATGGACGCCCGGTGGCCAGGCGCACCAACGTCTGGAGTTCCTCAGGGCGTACCACGGCCAACGCGGGGCTCACTGTCGAAAGATCTTGCCCGTGAACTGGACGCTGCGCGCTGCCATCGTTGCGGACGCCGCAACCACTGCCGTCGTCTCGGGCTTGAAGATCAGGTCGTAGACCCGCTGCATGACGGCGACGACGTCGTGTCCGGGGTGGCCCTGTCCTCCGTGTTCGTGATCCCCGACGTGGCCACCTGGTCCATCGTGCCCAGCGGTCGCCGGGCCCACCCAGGGGGCCTCGACGCTGACCCATGGCCCTTCGGCGAACCACGAAACGGCTCCCACGGTCTTGCGGGTGACCTGCCCCGGATGCGCGGCGGTGTGCGCGGCGTACCAATCCTCGATGCGGTCGTCGACCCAGCCGTGCAGGCGCCAGAAGATGGGATGCACGTGTGACGAGAACGTGTCGTTGAGATCGTCGTGGTAAAACGGCTTGCCGCTGCGCGTCGCCTTGATCCACTTGTCGGACGTATCGGTAAGCGGCCGACCGCCCGGCAGCGGCGTGAGCGGATCTTCGGGCTCCGTCGGAAGCGAGCACCACCGGATGTGCATCAGATTGTGGATCAACCATTCGATCTTCGCGCCGAGCTGGTCGAGGGACAGTGTCGCAAGGTATTCCGGATTCTTGAATTTTCGCTCAAGGAACGTCATCCGTGATTGCCAGTACTCATCGCTCTTGATGGTCGCCAGCCCCTTGAAGGCGGCGTCTCCCTGCCCCTGATCCCAGGCCTGGGGCACGGAAAATCCGTCGCGATTCCGTGACTGCCGGTTCGGGGCGGGAATGGACGACCATGACTGGATCATGGGCAGACCGTGTCCACTCAGCAGCTCGCGGACCTCCTGGAGCATCTGGCGATGCATGTAGAGGAAATCCTCACCGGCGCCGTTGTCCGGCTCGCGCTGGTCAACGGTTCCACGCGTGGGGAATTGGTTCGGGTGCGGCGGGGCCCAACCGAGATTGGTGATCTCCACCTTGTCGCTGTCCGAAATATCGCCGTCGCTCGGTGTGGCCCAATTGTCCCGCAGCCCGTGCCAGATCGCGTGGTGCAGGCGATGGTGCCGCGAGCCCACCATTTCGAGCATCTCGGGAGGAAGCCGAATCGCCTCGCGCGCCTCGACGAATGCGGGGCGCACCATGACGAACGAGGCGACGCTGCCGGCTCGGGCCGCGCGGTCGAGCGTCTGGTTCGGCGCGAGGTCGTCGTGCGGCTGGCTGCGCACGACCGAGCCGACGATCGCGTCGACCTGTCGGCGGCCGTTCGGCCATTTGGTGGTGTAGTGCCCCTCATACTCGTACAACCAGCCGTCGCTCGGCGTTTCGGGCAGGCCATGGGCGTTCCACCTGATCCAGGTGACTCCGTCGCTGTCCTCGATCCTGCCGTTCAGGTGCATATCGAGCGGACTTTCATCGGTGCCCATCTCGAACAGCCCTGTGAGCGCGCCCGTGACCGTTGGATGAAACGTCATCACTCCCTGGCCAAAGAGGTAACGGGACCACTTGTCGACGTCGTCCTTCACGATGTTCTCGGGGTCGAGGTCGGGCAGGAGGTCGCCTCGATTGATGAAGCTGCGATAGGTCCAACTGCCGGCGAGCAGGTCATAGATCATGGTCGTTCGACCCCATCTCGTTCGACGCCGCGATCGCTTGGACTCCGATCGGCGGCATGCTTTATAGAGGATCCGTGAAAGAAAGCCCTATTTACCTGGCCGGCCGAGACCTGCTTCCGGCCCAAGGACGGTGACGTCCACCGATGCGGAGTTGCCTCCTGCAAATGGGTCATTCCAACCCATCGAGAAGAAGAATCCTCTACGCCATCGTTGCCGTGCCGTCTAATTCCATCATCACGAATGACGTTGACTGCCGGCGATTTCCAATGCGTTGCCGATCACGTCCACGGTTGGCGCAAGAGG
Organism: Streptomyces zaehneri; assembly: GCF_032248645.1. NCBI lineage: Bacteria > Bacillati > Actinomycetota > Actinomycetes > Kitasatosporales > Streptomycetaceae > Streptomyces > Streptomyces zaehneri. The sequence continues at coordinate 3,577 of NZ_JASTTJ010000033.1, read as the reverse complement.
ACCGGGCATGTCGAGCCTCACCGCACGTCGGCCACGACGCGGAAACTCCAGTGGTCGTGGCCGAGTTGAGACTGCGCCTCAATCAGTGTCCGCTATGCGCGCTGCATTCGCATCCGAACAATCTTGAGCGCGGATTCCGCGACATGAAGTCCGAGCCGCCGCTACGACCGGTCTTCCACCGGTCCCCGCGGGGCCGGGGCGGCCGCCGTCGATGCCCCAGGTACCTGCAGCCAACGCCCCCCGACGCGACCGCGCCCGGCCACACCGTGAGGTGCGGCCGGGCGCGGTGCACAGCGGCTGGTCAGTGGTAGGCGTGGACGACGGCGTGGCCCTTGCCGCGGCCGATCATCCACTTGTTGACGGGCGTCGTGAGCAGGAAGGCGATGACGAACCCGCCCAGCAGTGAGGTCCAGAACAGGGTGTCCGCGAGGTGGGCGTCCATCGCACCGGGGACCAGGGCGATGATGCCGTTGTCGACGAGCTCCATCACCGCGATCGAGACGGTGTCGGCGGCAAGCGCCACCTTCAGGGCGGTCCTGAAGTCCAGACCGGCCTTGCGGACCGCGAACAGCGTGAACGAGTAGCCGAACACGAACGCCAGCACGATCGCCAGGACCGTGGTGCCCACGTTGCCCCACATCAGGGCGGTGCCGATGACCATGCCGAGGATCTCACCGATCGCACACCCGGTCAGGCAGTGCAACGTCGCCTTCGCGGCGGCCCCCCAGGTCACCGAGCCCACCTGGTGCCCGGCGTGACCCGCGTGCGCCTGGTGCGCCTGGTGCGCCTGGTGCGCCTGGTGCGCCTGGTGCGCAGCATGGTCGTGAGCGGTGCTGGTGTGCTGAGTGCTGTGGTTCATGACCGTCTCCCCAATCCGTCCAGTGTGTGCTCCCGCGGACCCACAGCACAACCGTATACCCCCCTGGGGTATTCCGCGGGGTCGCTGAGCCCAGCAGAGGATGCGGGGTAGGCCGAGCCCGCCACGTACGGGCGCCAGGCGGAAGTCCACGACGAGGGAGCGGGCTCCGGCGGCCCTGGGCGATCCGGCCGACGGCCTTGCGGTCCGAGTGAAGCGAGCGGTCATGCGGCGCGGTGGCGGGGCGCCAGGGTGGCGTGGATCCGGTCGCGGATGCCGGCGAGGCCGCCGGTGGCGGTGACCACGACGCCGGGCATGGAGTCGAAGTTCTCCGCCGCATACAAATGCCTGGTCACAGCAGGCTAACGCCGCACCCGCGGCATCCCCAGGCCTATCCACGAGATGATCTCCCGCTGGATCTCGTTGTTGCCGCCGCCGAAGGTGAAGATCACGGCGGACCGGTAGCCGCGTTCGAGTTCGCCGTGCAGCACGGCGCCCGCCGAGCCCTCCTGGAGTGCGCCCGGGGCGGCGACGACCTCCATCAGCCAGGCGTAGGCGTCCCGGCGGGCCTCCGAGCCGTAGACCTTGACGGCGGAGGCGTCCTGTGGAGTGAGGGTGCCGCTCTGGAGGGCGCCGACCATCTGCCAGTTGAGGAGCTTGAGCGCGTCGAGCTTCACATGGGTCCGGGCGAGCAGGCGCCGCACCCAGGGCAGGTCGACCACCCGGCGGCCGTCGGCGAGCTTCGTCCCGGTCGCCCAGCGCTGCACGTCGTGCAGGGCGCGGATCGCCATCGTGCCGTGCGCGGCGAGGGTCACCCGCTCGTGGTTGAGCTGGTTGGTGATCAGTCGCCAGCCCTGGTTCTCGGCGCCGACGCGCCGCGAGACGGGGACGCGCACGTTCTCGTAGTAGCTGGCGGTGGTGTCGTGCGAGGCGAGGGTGCGGATCACCGTGCAGGAGTATCCCGGGTCGCCGGTCGGCACGAGGAGCATGGTGATGCCCTTGTGCGGCGGGGCCTCGGGGTCGGTGCGCACCGCGAGCCACACCCAGTCGGCGGTGTCGCCGTTGGTCGTCCAGATCTTCTGCCCGTCGACGACGTAGGTGTCGCCGTCGCGCACCGCGCGCGTCTTGAGCGCGGCGAGGTCGGTGCCCGCGTCGGGTTCGCTGTAGCCGATCGCGAAGTCGATCTCACCGGCGAGGATCTTCGGCAGGAAGTACGCCTTCTGCTCGTCGGTGCCGTACCGCATGATCGTCGGCCCGACCGTGTTCAGCGCCATCAGCGGCAGCGGCACGCCTGCCTGGGCGGCCTCGTCGAAGAAGACGAACTGCTCGATCGGGGTGAGGCCGCGGCCGCCGTACTCCTCGGGCCAGCCGACGCCGAGCCAGCCGTCCGCGCCGAGCCGTCGGATCGTCTTGCGGTAGAAGCTCTTGGCGGCGACCGGGTCGATGTGCCGGGCGTAGGCGTTGTGCGGCACCAGTTCGGCGAAGTAGGCGCGCAGTTCGCTGCGCAGTCGCAGTTGCTCGGGCGTGTGGTCGAGGTGCACGGCGCCTCCTGGCTCCCCAAGGCCGGTCCTGACGGCGCACACGGTAGAACGTGTTTCAGAAATTGGGAATGGCGGGGACTCCCTTCCTTGCGGGGCCCTCTTCCTCGAGGTCCCGGGCGCCGGGCCTCAGGCCAGCGTGGCCATGAATTCCGTGCAGGCCTCCGCACAGGCGCGGCAGGCGGCGGCGCCCTCCTCGGCTCCCGGGTGCCTGTCGAAGACGTGGGCGGTCTCCAGGCACACGGTCCGGCACCACTCCAGTTGGGCGCGGATGCCGGCCTCGTCCAGGCGGTTGTCCTCGGACAGCACGCGACAGGTCGCGTCGCACACCTCCGCGCACATGATGCCCTTGCGGCGCAGCAGCGCCTGATCGTCGGTCCCGTCCGGATCCACGAGGCTCGCGCGCAGCGCACTTTCCCGCGCACACTCGGTGCACGCCTGGGCGCAGGCGAAGCGGTCCTCGAGGAACCGGAAGAGCTCCTGTTGCGATGTCTGGTACGTCTGAGATGTCGTCGGGGTCACCCATGACGGGTAGCCGGGCGCGACGGCACGAAACCCGCGGGCCTGCCCGCGAAGCAGCGCCGACCGCCCCGCGCCGCCGCGCGCGAGATGCCGTCCACGAAGGGTCGTGGGTGCGGAACGGCGGGCCGTGAGTCCGGAACGGCGGGTTCCTGCGCTGATGGCGGATTCATGCCCTATTTGTTGGGTATTCGCCCTATATGACTACCGCAAGCGTTCAGCTGGCCGCCTCGAGCGGCCTGCTCAGTCTCGTGCTGTTCGCGGTCGCGATGGCCGTCCTCGCCGTCCTGGGGGGCAGCTTCTGGCTGGGCACGCGTGAGAAGTCGCGCGAGTCGGCCCGGCCGCGCCCCGAGGAACAGCCGCACCTCCCGCCGGAGGGCGCGGTGCACGAGATACGCGAGAACCGGGAACCCGACGAGGTGCCGCGGACGCCGAAGGGCGGCCGTCCCCTCACGCCGTACGAGCTGACCAACATGCAGACCCGGTCGAGCGGGGACAAGACACGGCCGCGCTGGAGCCGCGGCAGCAGTGGCTCGTTCGGCGGGGGCGGCATCGGATCCCACTGACCCGGACCGGCCGGCCGAGCCGAGCCGAAGGGCGACCGGAACCGGTCGCACCAGGCCACACGGGAGGAGTCGAGCGGGGCGGGCCGTCACGGTCGTGA